>NZ_CDRJTB010000043.1:0-54616 GCF_976954365.1 Paenibacillus sp. Marseille-Q9583 | reverse complement strand
CGAACGAGCTCTAGAATAAGAAGAGTCAGAGGGGCCAAGAAGCTCCGGACAACAACAATAACATATGCGTCAACGCACTTTTACAGTTAACAAGCATATGGGGGCCAAAGCTCCACAACACCATGTTAAAGCTTGCGAAGCCAGTTCCGTATGAACTGTATGAGGAAGCCGTGCTAACAAAACATTTAGGAGGAGACAAAACAATGCAATTCAAAAAATCTTGGGTTATGACTTTGGCTTTAACAAGCGTACTAGCACTTTCAGCTTGCGGTAATGGTGGGGCAAACAATACGGGAGGAAACGCTGCAGCTACAAATGAAGGTAGCGGCGCTAAAATAAGTGGTTCGATTCTAGCTTCAGGTTCAACAGCACTACAACCATTGGTTGAGCTGGTAGCCGAGAATTTCATGGATAAAAATGCTGGTGTGGACATTCAAGTTCAAGGCGGCGGCAGTGGTACTGGTCTTACTCAAGTAGCTGAGAAACAAGTAGATATCGGTAACTCTGACGTATTCGCAGAAGAAAAACTAAAAGATGCAGATGCAGAAAAAGCAGCAGCTCTTGTAGATCATCAAGTAGCAGTAGTAGCGATCGCAGCAGTAACCCATCCGGATGCTGGTGTAGACAGCTTGACTAAGCAACAGCTTATCGATATTTTTACAGGAAAAGTTACAAACTTTAAAGAAGTTGGCGGAGCGGATCAAAAAATCCAAATCATCAACCGTCCAGGCAGCTCCGGTACTCGTGCAACCTTTGAAAGCTTTGCACTTGGAACTAAAACTGAAGATATCCCAGGATCCATTCAAGAAGATTCCTCCGGTACTGTTAAGAAAATGATCGGAGAAACTCCAGGGGCTATCGGTTATCTGGCTCTTTCATACCTTGATGATTCAATCAAAACACTTAGCCTTGATGGTGTAGAAGCATCTGTAGACAATGTTATTTCTGGTAAATATCCAGTATGGGCTTACGAGCACATGTACACAAACGGCGAACCAAATGAAACAGTAAAGGCATTCCTTGACTTTTTCTTGACAGACGAAGTACAAACAGGTGAAGTCGTTGAGCTTGGATACATTCCAGCAGTAAAAATGCAAGTTACTCGTGACGTTGCAGGAAATGTTACAGCTAAGTAATTCACTTCTAAGTAATTTGTAAGGATTAGAATCTCAAGTGATTAGAGGCGGATACATCTGCCTCTCTTTTCACTTTAGAAAGAGGGAGCAATTGAGGGTGAAACTAAAGAACTCACGCATCGAGAAACATCATATTGAAGATTTTGTGGGACGTACATATATGTCCTTCTGTGTACTGCTATTGATAACAATCATTGTATCGATGGTATATTTTGTGGCGTCTAAAGGTATTTCAACTTTCACAAGCGGTGATGTTAGCGTTACTGATTTTCTATTCGGAACAAAGTGGTCACCTGAAGCAGATACGCCATCCTTTGGTGCTTTTCCGTTTATCACGGGATCCTTCTTAGTCACTCTACTTGCAGCATTGATTGCTAGTCCACTTAGCCTTTGCGCTGCGCTGTTCATGACTGAGATTGTCCCAGGATGGGGCAAAAAATTGCTTCAGCCCGTAATCGAGCTGTTGGCAGGTATCCCTTCAGTTGTTTATGGTTTCATCGGATTAAGTGTTATTGTACCGTTTCTACGCAACAACCTGCCTGGTCAAGGCATCGGGGTAGCTGCAGGCGCGCTTGTGCTCTCGGTCATGATTCTTCCGACGATTACAAGCGTGGCTGCAGACGCGCTGGCTTCATTGCCGCAAAATTTAAAGGAATCCTCCTATGCGCTTGGTGCCACCCGGTGGCAGACGATCTCTCGAGTGATTATTCCGACAACGTTTCCTGCTATTATGACTGGTATTGTACTGGGGATGGCACGTGCATTCGGTGAAGCCCTTGCTGTACAGATGGTTATCGGGAATGCGCCATTCGTACCAAAATCACTCTTTGAATCTGCTTCTACCCTGACGAGTGTAATCACACTTGGAATGGGGAACACAACCATGGGCTCTGCGCACAATAATGCTCTGTGGAGTATGGCACTGGTTCTTATGCTGATGACCTTTGTATTTGTCTTCTTTGTGAGACTGCTTGAAAGGAGAAATAAAATTTGAAGCCGAGAACCGTAAATAAAATTGCCACAAGCCTTATTGTGTTTTTCGCATTGCTCATCGTAGCTATTCTGGTTGGTCTATTAGGATATATCCTCTTTCGGGGTCTTAGTCACATTAGTTGGGATTTTCTATTCTCTGCACCGCAAAAAATTCGAGCAGGTGGAGGAATTGGCCCTCAGCTATTCAACTCCTTATTCCTTTTGGTACTCACGCTAATAATTACAGTACCTCTAGGACTGGGTGCCGGTATTTACATGGCTGAATATGCTCGTCCAGGAAAAATCACCGGCTTTATTCGCTTAATTGTTGAGGTATTATCTTCGTTCCCTTCAATCGTAGTCGGCTTGTTTGGTCTATTGCTGATTGTTAACTATTTTAATCTTGGCTTTTCCTTAATCTCTGGAGCACTGGCATTGACGGTCTTTAATCTACCGCTGATGGTTCGGATTACGGAGCAAGCTTTCCGTAGTGTTCCGAAGCAACAAAAAGAGGCTGGTTTTGCACTAGGATTGTCCAAGTGGAAAATCGTAACCTCCGTGTTGTTCCCAGTAGCATTACCAACGATTATTACGGGTACTATTTTGTCCGCTGGCCGTGTCTTTGGGGAAGCAGCCGCGTTGATGTTCACTGCAGGAATGAGTAGCCCAAGACTAGATTTCACCAACTGGAATCCACTTAGTCCGAACTCACCACTGAATCCTTTCCGTCCAGCTGAAACACTGGCTGTTCATATCTGGAAGGTAAATAGTGAAGGCCTTGCTCCTGATGCCGCGCAAATTGCTGCGGGAGCTTCAGCAGTACTTGTAATTATGGTGTTAATCTTCAACTTGGCAGCACGTTATTTCGGTAGATTTATTTATCGTAAGCTTACAGCTTCAAAAAGAATGAACTAATTCCTAAAAACTAAAGTAGAGATGTAGGAGGAGTAATCGATGGGAACGTCGGCAACAGCAGTGCGTGAATCTTTTCAAACCGAGGACCTGAGTATTTTTTATGGAACATATGAGGCAGTAAAGGGGATTAGTCTTCCTTTTGCTGAAAATACGGTTACTGCACTGATCGGCCCATCCGGCTGCGGTAAATCAACCTTTCTTCGTTCACTGAACCGTATGAATGACGAAATCTCCGGATCAACAACCAAAGGAAGCATCTGGATTGATGGCGTTGATATTAATGCTCCTGGCACAGACGTTATCAAACTGCGTCAGAAGATCGGTATGGTTTGGCAAAAGCCCAATCCGTTCTATAAATCCATTTATGATAACATCGCCTTTGGACCGAAGTACCATGGGGTAAAAGGAAAAAAAGCACTCGATGAGATTGTAGAGAGCAGCCTTCGTAAAGCAGCGTTGTGGGATGAAGTGAAGGACCGTTTAAAAGATTCAGCATTAGCTTTGTCCGGTGGACAACAGCAGCGCCTTTGTATTGCAAGAGCGTTGTCAGTTAACCCGCAAATTCTACTCTTGGACGAACCAGCATCCGCACTAGATCCGGTTTCCACTGGTAAAGTTGAGGAGCTCATCAAGGAGTTAAAAGAAGAGCTTCGTATTGTAATTGTGACGCACAACATGCAGCAAGCTGCACGGATTTCTGATTATACGGCTTACTTCTATCTGGGATCCCTTATAGAATACGATAAGACGGATAAGGTCTTTACTAATCCAGAGAATCAAATGACACAAGAATATATCATGGGTCGTTTCGGCTGAAGCCTTTCAACATCGTTCCTTAGGGAACGGTGTTTTTTGTTTCTATTATTTGCAAAAGGAAGATAGATACTGTATCATTAATGATAATGATTATCATTATTGCTATAGGGAGTGGATCTCATGACACAAACTCAACCGACTCAAAAGAATAGCGTAGCTGAAGTAATAAGAGAAAGACGCTCTATTAAGCTTTTTAAAAAAGATCCACTGCCGCAAGGTCTCTTAGAGGAATTGTTAAATGTAGCTGTATGGGCGCCGAATCATGGGGTGCGTGAGCCGTGGAGATTTATTGCTTTTCAAGGTGATGGTACAAAGTTCTTGGCTGAAGCGGCATTTGCTTTCGTGAAACGTGCTTTTTCTGATCCTGAAGTGGCTGCTAAGCGAAAAGAATATATCTCAAATATTCCATTAACGTTAATTGTGGTGATGCCTGAGGATCCTCGGCAGAGAGAGTGGGATGAGGATTTTGCAGCAGCGTCAGCACTTGTACAGAACTTCCAGCTAGCGGCTTGGGAGCAAGGCGTGGGAACGATTTGGAAGACCGATCCTTATATCAATAATCCTGAATTCCGTAACAAAATTGGTGTGAAGCCAGGAGAGAAGATCATAGCGATGATCCATGCCGGATACCCGGAGACTGTGCCAGACAGCCGTCCACGAACGGATGCTTCTGAACGATTGCAGATCATTGATAGCTATCCAGAGAACGATGTAGTGGAATAAGGAGTAGACTATACAGCATTTGAATAGTGAATATCAAAGGAATTTATTTATCCAAAGCATCCTTAGGGATGCTTTTTTTGTTTAATGAATGTTACTAGCAATATATAATGTACATAATGAATGATATTGATTACAATTTAGAAAAGTGGAAGAATTTAAATAAGGAGGGAAAAGCGTGGGGGAGAACAAGAACATCAAGATGAAACTGGCACGTATACAAAAAGATCTTTCCCAAGAACAGTTAGCGGAAGTTGTAGGGGTTACAAGACAGACGATTGGTCTGATTGAAGCCGGGAACTATAATCCAACGCTTAAGTTGTGCATAGCCATCTGCAAGGCATTGGATCGAACATTAGACGATATTTTTTGGGAGGAATAAGATTGAGAGGGTTAAGGGTGGGTTCCATTATATTTTTCGTTGGGATTACATGGATGCAGTGGTTCATTATTAAAAGATCTAATGAAAATGCTGACAAAAGTCTAGATGGATAAGAAAACTAATAATTCACTCTTGTAAAACTAATATGATTAGTTTATATTTAAGCTAATACCATTAGTTTTATGGAGGGGTAATGATGAGAGTAACGCGTGAAGGTCATTTATTACAGCTAACTTGGATGCCAAGAGTGTTTCCTGTGAATTGTTACATCATTGAGGAAGAGAATGAGTTGACTTTGATTGATGCGGCAATGCCGTTCAGTATAAAAGGAATTATAGCTACCGCAGCGAAGCTTGATAAAAAGATCACTCGTATTATATTGACGCATGCTCATGACGATCATATAGGTGCACTGGATGAGCTAAAGAGACAGCTTCCAGAGGTTCAGGTGTACATTTCAGAAAGGGATGCAGCATTGCTTAGTGGAGATCGTTCCCTTCGTGAGGGAGAACCTCAGACCCCTATAAAGGGAGGTGTGCCCAAGAAGGTAACAACGAGACCAGATGTATTGCTCTATGATGGAGATACCATTGGTTCATTAACAGCAATTCTAACTCCTGGACATACCCCTGGATCTATGTCTTTCATTGATTCACGAAGCGGCGCTGTTATCGTTGGAGATGCTTTTCAAACCTTCCGGGGAACTGCAGTCTCTGGAACCGTAATACCTTGGTTTCCGTTTCCGGCTATGGCAACCTGGAGTAAAGATCAAGCATTAAAAAGTGCAATTAAGCTTCTAGAGGCTTCCCCGACTATACTGGCTACTGGACATGGAGATTTACTTAGAAACCCAGTACAAACCATGGAGAAAGCTATTCATAAAGCACAAATGATTCAAGATAGGAGTAATTAAAATGTCACCTAGAGCAGGATTAGATCGTCGTACGCTAGTTATTGCAGCAGCAGAAATCGCCGATCATGATGGAATAGAGGCTGTAACCTTAGCCGCATTGGCTAACAAATTAGGTGTTCGTTCTCCGTCTTTATACAATCACATTAACGGGCTACAGGAATTGCGCACACAACTTGCGATTTATGGGCTAGGCGAGCTTTCTAGTGCAATGGCCAACGCAGCTAAAGGCCTTAGTGGAGACGCTGCTGTACAGGCGATGGGGCGAGCGTATGTGGACTTTGCTAGAAGCCGACCTGGATTATATGAGACAACGTTGCGAGCCCCTGAACAGGCAAATACGGAGCTGGAAATGGCAAGTGATCGTATTTTGAAGCTTATCATTCATGTGATGAAGGATTATCAATTGGGTGAGGAAGGAGAAATTCATGCAGTACGCGGGTTACGAAGCATACTGCATGGCTTTGCCTCTTTGGAACAAAAGGGCGGTTTTGGAATGGCGCTTGATACGAATGTAAGCCTATCTCGGCTCATCAGTACTTATATTGCTGGGATCGGAAATATGAAGTCTAAATAATGGAGTACATAGGAGATGAAGTTGTGATGTATAAGGGATATGAAGAGGAAAGTGTTATCACCTTTGAGGAAACTGCAGAAATCGTTACCAAGATTGGGATTTTGCCGCTTGCCACTCTGATTCCTGAGCACCCATCTTTAAATGGATTAACGAAAGCGGAGAATTGGCATACGGGTTCAGAGCTAGATCCATGGTCATGGCGTGTAAGGTTTCCTGGTGAAGGCCTGGCTGGATACGGTAAATTTGTTAAGAAGAAAGCTATCTTGGTCTCTAGGGAGTGGTTTCCAGCATTTGTGGCAGCTGTAGGTAGTACTAAATCTATAGAAGAACGTTATAATGACGGATTGGCCAGCAGAGAAGCAGTGACTTTACTGCAAATTATCCGTGAACATCAAGGGATTGATACGCGTATACTTCGTGTTGAAGCTGATATGAAGGCTAAAGAAAAGAAGACGGCTTTTGATAATGCGGTTACGGAGCTTCAGGCATCGCTGGACATCGTTATTTCAGGTGTAAAAGAACGCCAAAATGCAGAAGGTGAGAAAAATGGCTGGAGCAGTACCTCGTTTGAGACAGTAAGCCACTGGATGAAAGATAACAGTCTTTCCTCATTTGAAGGCAATAGAGAAGAGGCGATAGCTTGGCTACATTCCAAAATGAATGGCATATGGTCGCCTACAGCAATAGCCTGGACGAACAAAGCATTCTCATGGAAATAAAAACGGTTAATCACTACTCCCCATGAGAGTGATTAACCGTAAGCGTTTTCTAATAAAATCATATCCATCACATTATTGTTCCAACATAGGTGCCAAGTAAGCAATCAGGAAATACAAGAATCCGAAAAACAGCATAACATAGGCGGTATATTTGATTGCATTAGATGCAACAATTCTTGAATCCACCGGTGCTTGAATTTCGAGCTGCTCTTCTTCAACGCTGTCAATTTCATTGGATATTGGGTCTCTCAACATGATAATCCCCTCCTTGGAAATTAGATCCTTAACTGTATTGTGACATATTTGTGAACGGAAATCAACAATAGTGTGAACAAATATTGAACTTTTATTCAAATTTGGACTATTTATTTTCTGGATATCTAGTATGCAATAAAAAACAACCTGCTTTTGTCCTCGGAAGAGGAACTAAGCAGGTTGTTTGGCATTTTATTTATTCAATAATTTAAGCGAACAATTTAAGCCCAATCTCCATCACGGAAGATAGGTACGGTTGTTCCATCATCCTTAATACCATCAATGCTCATTTCAGGTGAACCCATCATAAAATCAACATGTGTATGGCTTTGGTTCATTCCTTTTTCCTTCAATTGTTCTTTGGTCATTGTCGTACCCTCTTGAAGGGTGAAGGCATATGCTGCACCTAACGCCAAATGGCAGGAGGCATTCTCATCATATAATGTGGTGTAATATAGAATTCCGCTCTCGGAGATCGGGGAGTGGAAAGGCACCAAAGCGACTTCTCCAAGATAAGCAGAGCCTTCATCTAACGCGATAAGGGAAGCTAGCGTTTCTGAACCTTTTTCAGCGGTAAAATCCGTTACTTTGCCGTTCTCAAAGGTGAGGGTGAAATTGTCAATAAGATTACCCCCATAGCTAAGCGGCTTAGTGCTGCTTACCTTACCATTCACACCAGACTTCAGTGGAGCAGTAAATACTTCTTCTGTAGGGATATTGGCTAGGAAAGGAACTCCTTTGCCATTGACAGCTCCTGCTTGACACCAAATATGCCCTTCTGGTAGCTCAATCGTCAAATCGGTTCCATGTCCTGTATAGTGCAGCTTGCGGAACTTATTATCATTCAAAGCAGTACAACGTGCTTTCAGGCCATCTAAATGTTGACTCCATGCTTGAATAGGGTCAGCTTGATCCGCACGTGTAGCTTTAAAGATAGCATCCCATAGCAAATCAATCTGCTGATCAAGTGATGCTTCAGGGAATACCTTTGCCGCCCACGATGCTGATGGGAATGCTACAATACTCCAGCTTACGTGATTCCCCATTAACAACTCACGATATGGAGCTAATGTCTGTCCAGAGATCCGCTGATTATCTGCAATTCTTCCTGACTCAACACCGCTCAATAGATCTGGATTCGTTGAAGTTATCGATAGAAATGCTGCACCTTTTTTAGCTAGATCTTCCAATTCATCTGCTTGCCATTGTGGCGGTTCCAAAAAGGAATCGGATGGAGCGAGGTCATAACGAGTACGTGTAACAACCTCATCACTATAATTAACCTTGACGAGCTTTGCGCCCGCTTCATAAGCTTTACGTACTACAAGACGCACTAGTTCTGCGGAAACGATGTCGGAATTTACAACAAGGGTCTGTCCAGGTTGGATATTAACCCCAATCTTCACTGCCAGCAATGCATAATTTTCCAGTTTTTTCTTGAAATCCAACATAGTTTCTACTCCTTTCAATATCTCTAGTCTTCATTTCATATTTACAGTTATTAGAACGCCCAGTTTCCATTAAGGAATACAGGTTCTTCTGTTCCATCAGCAGTAATCCCGTAAATATTCATCTCCGCAGAACCGATCATGAAATCCACATGGGTAACGCTATTATTCAATCCATGTGCAATCAGTTCATCCGGAGTCATATCTTTACCGCCTTCTAAACAGAAAGCATAAGCCATACCTATAGCTAGGTGATTGGATGCATTCTCATCAAACAAGGTATTGTAATAAAGAATATTGGACTCTGAGATAGGGGACTTATGTGGAACTAATGCAACTTCACCTAGGTATTTTGCTCCTTCATCCATACTAATGAGGTGCTCTAGTGCTTCTTGTCCTTGCTCTGCACTAACACTAACAATTCGTCCGTTCTCAAAAGTAATAGAGAATTCATCGATAATGTTGCCGCCATGGCTAAGAGGTTTGGTGCTTCGTACGGTGCCATTTACACCAGTCTTTAAAGGAGCGGTAAATACTTCCTCGGTAGGCATATTGGCTACAAAAGAATGACCTTTCGCATTAATGCTGTCACCTTGTGCCCAAATATGACCTTCTGGAAGCTCGATGCTTAGGTCTGTACCCGTTGCTATGTAATGCAGCTTCTTATATTTTTTTGCGTTGAGTACATTTGCTTTTTGATCTAAGGTGTCGAGATGTTCTTGCCATGCAGCTACTGGATCTTCACGATCAAGACGTACGGTGTGGAAAATAGCTTCCCATAGCTTACTTACACGTTCTTCAGCTGGAACATCCGGGAATACTTTATCCGCCCAAGCCTGACAAGGTACGGCAACAATACTCCAGCTAACTTTGTCAGACATTTGCATTTCACGATATTTGGTGAGTGCGGCTCCCCGTACTTTTTGATAATTTGATATGCGTACAGGATCAATACCTTTAAGTGCATCAGGATCTTCCGCGATCACGTTAAGAATAGCCGCACCCTTCTCGGCGAATTCGGTCATTTCACCTGCGTACCAAGTAGGAGGCTCAGTGAACACTTCTGGTGCAGCATGTTCAAACTGCTGGCGTGTAATGCTTGCATCACTCCAGTTCACCTTCACCAAGCTTGCTCCAATCGCATATGCCTTGGCGGTAATCATACGAACGAAATCAGCTGCAAGAATCGGTGCATTCACCACCAGAATTTGCCCTGGTTGAACGTTAACCCCAATTTGCACAGCTAAATCTGCATATTTACTAAGCTTTGCCTCGAAATCAGTCATCGATATTTCCTCCAATTACTAATAGTTTGGTACTTTACAAGTATTGTACTAAATTATTAACCGCCGGATGAAAAAAGTCAATTACATGGAATTTACAGTGTAAATTGAGGAATTACATTCATTTCAATGCTATACTGAGAGGGGAAATGATTTGATGAATGGAAGGAAGATTAACGGATGAATTTAGAGATCGTAAGTGCTGAAATGAGCCGTAAAGAGGATAAAAGCTATGTAGGGAGGACGATATTTACTCTCGAAAACCATAAGGCTCCATATGAGATTACTTTTTTCAGTACAAGAGGAACGGAATGGGATTACAGCCTAAGCTTTGCTGGTGAGCCTGGAAGTGAAGAGCAGTTCTTAGAAACTGACGCGCTACTTGAAAATGATGACGATGTATATAATCAATTGCTTGATGCCGCACTAGATAAACAAGAGATCGTTGAAGAGTAAAACATACAAGTGTTGATTGATTACCAGCGGCAATATTCATTGCCGCTGGTTACATCTCGCCTTATCCGATTGTAATCTTACCTTCAGGATATCTGTAAAGTTCCTTACTACCCTTAGGTTTGAGTGCATAAGCTAGAGTAAGCGGACCTGTCCGACCCAGAAACATTAGAAAAATAATGAGCACTTTACCCGCCGTAGTCAATTCTGGAGTAAGTCCCATGGAGAGACCAGAAGTCCCGAATGCAGATACGGTTTCAAAGAGTACAGCAAGAAAGTCAGCCTTTTCTGTCACGGATAACAACATCGTAGCAATGACCACTAACATTAGAGACATCAATGTCATCGTCACGGCTCTGTAGACATTTTCTTTGGCAATCCGATGACGAAACATTACAATATCCTCTTTACCCCTTAGTCTTGCAGAAACCGCAGCCACTAGAACAGCGAACGTAGTAATCTTAATTCCCCCACCAGTAGATCCAGGCGCTGCCCCTATGAACATTAGCAGAATCATTAGAAATTGCGTTGATTCCCGCATAAGTGGAATTTCAATTGTAGTGACGCCACCTGAACGTGGTGTTATCGCTTGTAAAAATGTAGCCATCATCTTTCCACCTGCACTCAAGGGCTTCAGCGTAGAATTAAATTCTAGTAAGAAAAATAGAGCAGCCCCAATGACAATCAATATCATAGAGGTCGAAAGAACAACCTTAGAATGTAGAGTAAGCTTTTTGCGTTTTGGAAAGTCAAAAACATCAGATAGGACGATAAAACCGACCCCACCAAGAAAGATGAGGATCATTGAGGTGAAATTCACTATAGGATCATTTACAAAACGAGTAAGTCCACTAAAGGGTCCATGAATGTCACCGAATAAATCAAAGCCTGCATTATTAAAAATAGATATGCTGTGAAAAATCCCATAATATAGCGCTTTCCCGAAAGGCATATCCATCATAAACCTACCGGCAAACACGATGGCACCTGTGAGCTGAATAACAAGGGAATAGATCAGGACTCTGCGGATTAACTGGACAATACCTTGCATGGAATTCTGGTTCATAGATTCTTGCATAAGAATTCGCTCTTTAAAGGATATTCGTTTATTAAGGACCAAAGTAATCAAGGTGGCCATCGTAATAAAACCCAATCCCCCAAACTGAAATAATACGAGTAGAACAACTTGTCCAAAAGTAGTCAACTGTGTGCCCGTATCAATGACTGCCAAACCTGTAACACAGGTTGCAGATGTTGCCATGAATAACGCATCAATAAAAGAAATGTGTCCTTCTACTGAGGCAACCGGCAAACTAAGTAAAAAAGTTCCGGCAGTGATAAGTATTACAAAACCTAGTGATAAGACTTTAGGTGGAGTTAATTTTAATCCACCGAAGTTCAGGTTAGCCAAATTAATTCTCCTGTCATACGTGAAATTAGAGCAGTGCTCACAAAATTATAGCATAACTTGCCACACCTTCCCTAAGTGGAGGGAGGGAATTGACATATTTTATCGAATTATTCTAGAATAACACCCTATTCTGCAACTTTAAAGAGGAGGCTTTCTTAATGGTGATAAGTCCGATTCTGAATCAGATTGGTGCGGTTTTTATTCCGGTAAAGGATATTGAGAAATCTAAAGAATGGTATTGTCAATTGCTTGGGTTACCTTTGGATGGTGAAGTATTATTCGGGCATTTATACGTGATCCCCATGCAGGGACCGGAAATCGTATTAGACAGCAAAATTTATACTTCTGAATCCGTTCTTAATATTCCCTCTTTTCATCTAAATACTGAAGATATTGATGCTGCTTATGATTATGTGAAAGCAAACGGCGGAGAGATTCTTACGGATATCGAGCATGACCATTGGTTTAATTTTAAAGATCCTGATGGGAATGTGATCATGGTCTGTCGTTGTTAAGATCAAGTAAGAAAGGAAGAAACAAATGATTAGAGAGGCTGTTCCTGAAGACGCTGTGTATATCGAAATTCTTTATCGAATGTTGTTACCTGAGCAAACAGCTATTCAAGTGTCACCGGAACGACTGAAGCGAATCGCTGAGAATACGGATAGCTTTCTTTATGTGTGCGAAGAAGAAGGAACTATTGTTGGGACGCTTCATCTTCATTTGTGTATGGATGCTTTATGTTACGATCGACCCTTTGCTGTCATTGAAAGAGTTATCATAGCACAAGAGGTGAGAGGGAAAGGACACGGAGCAAAATTAATGAGATACGCTGAGCATGTAGCCACCACTAGGGGAGCCCTTAAGATCATGTTATCGAGTGCGGTCAGAAGGGAAGATGCACATCAATTTTACGAACATCTTGGATACAATAGCAGCTCCAGTAAGCTGTTCAAAAAGTACTTATAGGTATTTATGATTGGAAGTGATGAGATGATGGTAACCCTTAAAGTGCTGATTCCAGAGGATGCAGAGGAATTACTTCGTCTACAGCATCAGTTGGATCAGGAAACGAAATTTATGTTATTAGAACCTGATGAACGACAATCCAGTCTTCATCAGGTCAAAGAGATGATCGAAAGCTTCGCTTCAGCAGATACTTCAATCCTTATTGGTGCAGAGGCAGATAACTCATTGATCGGTTTTATGTCGATTAGAGGTGGAAGTGTTAGACGCAATCGCCATAGTGCGTACATAGTCATTGGCATTCTAAGACAATATCAAGGTCAGGGGATTGGCGCGGCTCTATTCCGAGAGATGGATAGATGGGCTAGGGATACTGAAATTGTTAGACTTGAGCTAACAGTTATGACCCATAATGAGCTAGCTATGTCGCTATATATCAAAAATGGGTTTGAGATCGAAGGGACGAAAAGAAAATCACTTGTAATCGATGGCCAATGGGTAGATGAATATTACATGAGTAAGATTTTGATAAAAGAAAAAAGGATAGAGGATCAGATTTAATCTGATAACTCTATCCTTTTTTTATGATTAAAAGCTTATGAATTCTCAAGCTCTGACGATTCAGTGTCACCAGTGGTCTCAATGATGACCTCAACCTTGCGTACACGGTATCTATTCATTTCACGAATGATTAAGGTTACGTTGTCATGTACAATACTTTTGCCAACGGCCGGATCTGGGATATGACTGTATAACCAGCCTCCAATCGTTGTCACTTCCTCATGTTCAAAATCAAGACCGGTAAGCTCCATGACCTCGATTAAAGATACCTTACCATCGAACAGATAATTTGTATCGCTTAGTTTCTCAACTTCTCTGCGCTCATCACCGTCAAATTCATCTCGAATTTCACCAACGATTTCTTCCAAAATATCTTCAATCGTGATGAGTCCAGACGTTCCGCCATATTCATCAAGCAGCAGGGCGATATGCACCCGCTCCAATTGCATACGTGTTAAAAGGTTCTTAACAGGTGTTACCTCAGATACGGTTAGGACTGGCTGAATCAAGCCTTTGAAATCAAAATCAGGGTTGTTGTCATATTGCAAATAAAGCTGTTTCGTATTAATCATTCCGATGATATTATCCTTGCTGCCTTCAGCAACCGGGAAGCGAGTATATTGTTCCTTACGAATAATCTCGAAATTTTCTTTCAATGAATGATTGGTGAAAAGACATACCATATCCGTTCGTGGAACCATGATTTCTTTGGCCAACATTTCGTCAAAAGTAAAGATACGGTTGACATAGCCATATTCAGCTTTATTGATTTTTCCACTTTCATAGCTTTCGGATAAGATCAAACGAATCTCATCTTCACTATGAGCGTCTCCATGCTCACTGGCAGGCTTCATCCCGAAAAGACGAACAAGCAGATTTGCGGAACCATTCATAAACCAAATGAGTGGGTACAAAATTCTGTAGAACCAAATAATCAGCGGTGATGTAATTTGACCGATTTTTTCCGGAATGTTTATAGCTACTGTCTTCGGAGCAAGTTCCCCGACAACGACGTGCAGGAATGTTGCAATGATGAATGCGAATGCAAATGCAAGAGGGTGACTCACACTTGAACTAATATTAGCCCAGTCGAATACCGGAAGGAGCAACTGCTCAAACGCCGGCTCTGCTAGTGCACCAATACCCAGAGCTGTGATCGTAATCCCAAGCTGACACGCGGATAGGTATCCATCAAGATTAGCAGACACTCGTTGAACAGCTAACGCATTCTTCTTTCCCTCAATCACCATTTGACTGATCTGGCTACCTCTAAGTCTCACCAATGCAAATTCCGTTGCTACAAAAAAAGCGGTTAAAATAATCAAAATAGCCACCAACGTCAAACTAAGTCCTATACCCATATAATCTTTACCATCCCTTTCGTTCCTAAAATAGGTTATACTCATATTATGAGTTCTTATGAACTATTCTACGAACTTTTCAGAGAAATATCAAATGGTGGAGGGAAACAGATATGGAATCATTTGCATTGACACGTGTGGAGATGTCCAGTCTTCTGCTCTCATTGACCGGATTATCAGACCGGAAACCGCTGAATATCCTCCAAGAGGCATGGACTAAATTTCATCTTGATGAAGTACAAAAGGGGACTTCGTTACCCGCTTTTTTATCTACAGATGTTCCACCCATTTTACAAAAGATCATTAAGGGCGATAATGTTAAAGGCTTTTCACTCGGTGAAATTGCTTCATTAGGCCATCTTATAGAGTATTCCACATTGACTGTGACGACTATGCAGAACTGGGTGAAGCGCGATTTTAAGGAGTATCTTGGTTCTCCAAGAGAGGGAAAGAAGTATTCAGTTAATCAGGCAGCACTTCTGTTTATGATTGATGATCTCAAATCGGCCCTGAATTTCGAAAGTATTCGTCAGCTATTCCAACTGATGTTCTTAAAGCCAGATCGAGACGATGATGATCTCATAGAACCGGCAAAGCTGTATTTTGCGTATGCTGGACTTTTTGAAGAGATCAAGAGCAATGGGGCCATACAAACCCAATGTAAAGTAGATCAACTTTTACACAAGGAGTTCTCCTGGAAAGAAGATTCCCTGCTTAGAAGTTCTACAGATCGTGTGATCAATCGGTTGACGCATCTTACGAGATCTCAGAGAGAATCTGTCCGCAACATACTTCTGATAGCCACGATAGCTGTTCAGACCTGTTATTTTCAATCCCTTGCTAGACAATACTTTAATGCAGCTTTATTTCTTGATTTTTGAACGCTTCAATTTTAAAATGTATAAGTGAAACAATCAAAAGTAAGTTTCATAAGATATATGTTGGATATGAGGGGGCTTAGAAGTGAATCAAATGACACTGCTGCGGAATCCGAAGCAAAGGAAATTACTCTTCAGTGCAGGCTTAAGCTGGATGTTCGACGCAATGGACGTCGGGATGATTTCTTTTGTTGTAGCGGCTTTAGCCAAGGATTGGAATCTGGGACCGGAGCAGATAGGTATATTGACAAGTATTAACTCCGTGGGCATGGCTGTGGGTGCTGCTGCGGCAGGGATATTAGCCGATCGTTTTGGACGTAAACCGATACTTCTATGGACACTCCTAATTTTCTCGGCTGCGAGTGGGTTATCAGCTTTTGCAACAGGCTTCGGAATACTTTGTGTTCTTAGGTTTATAGCTGGATTTGGACTAGGCGGGGAACTGCCCGTCGCTTCAACACTAGTGTCTGAAAGTATGCCTGCCCGTGAGAGAGGCCGTGCGGTTGTGCTGCTGGAGAGCTTTTGGGCGGTTGGATGGATCGCTTCTGCTTTAATTGCATTCTTTGTTATTCCTGATTATGGCTGGCGTGTAGCATTCGGTATTGGTGCTGTTCCCGCTCTATACGCTCTTTACTTAAGACGTGCTATAGACGATTCACCGAAGTTTGCAGAGATCAAGAAGGCGCCTGTGTCCTTGAAAAAACGTATCACAACGGTATGGTCACCCGAGTATCGTCGTTCTACGATTATGCTGTGGATTTTATGGTTTACTGTAGTGTTCTCATATTATGGGATGTTTTTATGGCTACCTACAGTTATGGTACTTAAAGGCTTCAGCTTGGTTAAAAGCTTCGAATACGTGCTTATCATGACGTTAGCTCAGCTGCCGGGTTACTTTACTGCCGCTTACTTCATCGAGAAGTTCGGACGTAAGTTTGTCCTGGTCATCTATATGCTGTTCACTGCCGTTAGTGCGGCATGGTTCGGAAATGCAACTACAGAAGGCATGCTGATGGCTGCTGGAATCTGCTTATCATTCTTTAATCTCGGAGCATGGGGTGGTATGTACGCTTATACACCAGAGTTGTACCCAACAACTATTCGTTCAACAGGCGCTGGTTTAGCGACTTCCTTCGGCCGGATTGGTGGCATCATCGCTCCTTTGTTAGTAGGGGTGCTGGTAGGTAAATCTATAGCGATTGGCTCGATCTTCATGTTATTTTTTGTAACGATTATTATCGGTGCGTTAGCGGTGCTCTTCCTAGGAAAAGAGACAAAGGGAACGGAGCTTCTGTAAAGGATAATTCTTCATTACATACTTGATGTTAATCTACCAACAATGCTAAAATTTAATAAGAACAAAACGGTTCCTTCACAGTTGTGAACAGGGCCGTTTTTTTTAACATTAGAAACTACTATATATTTAGGGCCCCCGCAAAGAAGGCGTTATGCTTGCATTAATCCTTCTTTTATAAGAACGGAGCGATCGAACATGAGTAAGGATAGGAATCAGCCTCATTTCACGGAATTAGTCTGGGAAAGTACGGAACATAATGTTCCTATTCCCCCGCGAAATTCATCAGAACCAGCGCTGCCAAAATTATCTACTGCAAATGTAGGGAAGCCTAAAGCGTCGTCGGAACCTTCCTTACAGCTTCAGCTTTGGGATCTTGAGACCGACACGCCGGAGCCTGTGACAACTACCGAAGGTCAGTTTGTAGCTAGAGCGAAGGAGTTGGAACATAGAACCGAGGATTCGGCGCTATTTATTCCTTTTAAGAGTTACTGGCCAACGTATGGTCATATGACGGGCACGCAAAGTAGATGGTATTTTTATTGGCGCAATGAAGTTAGACAGGGTAGATATCCGAAAACGGATCTTTCATATATTTTTCTGCACGTATATGAGCTTATTAATGGTGTAGGTTGGCAAGATCCTTATGATGGCTATAAGCAGCTCAGTCAAATTTGGGAAGCTTATCGTGAAAATTATAAACGTCTGGATCAATATTTGGGTGGTTGGATCGCGGACTTCTCGTTTGTTCATCATTTGGATGTGCCTCTATCTTTAATCGTTGCTCGTTCACGCGGTCTTGCCGGAGATTTGGCAGAGCTAGAGTTAGAGAGATGTCTTACTGTAGCTCCTGAACTGTTAACCTTTACGGTATTAACAGCCATGTCGGACTATGATATTAGTAAATCTAAGTTTTATATGGGGGAAGGTAAAGAAGCCCTCGAACGATATATTCCACAGGTCGTGGCATTAATCAACGCTTATATCAGTCGGAAACATGGCTCGAATTTGGTTGAAATGTTCCCACCAGGCCCCTCAGTAATGCGGGAGCGTTATTTATTCCGTAGTGCCGTATATGATATTTCGCTGTATGGTTATTCTGTACTTATACCGGTTGTACGTATCAGTAAATCTCCACCCCTTCGCAGTTTGATTACTAGGCTATTCCGTTTGACTGAGAATAAATTACGGGAACTGCTGGGGTATCGAGGGCGGCTCAAAGGGGTTAATGTGGATGCGGACATGGATGACCTTATCACTCGTTTTCTGAAGCGGGAATTTGAGAAAGAGAGACAGGAAGATAAGGGGCCGGCAGTAGTTATTGATCGTGAGAAGCTTGAAAGGCTGCAGAGTGATTCCGAGATTGTACGAACCATGCTTACGGTTGAGGAAATGAATGTGCTGGAAGAACTTGAGGATAGCGGTTTTGTGATTACTAATGAGGAATCCGAGCTTGAAGAAGTAGTAGAAAAAGAAGAATTTGAAGAATTTGAAGAATTTGAAGATGAAATCATTGTACCGCTTCAGTCTCTTGAGCCTGAATTAGCTATAGAAGAAATTCAATCTGTTAACGTAGATACGGAGTGGGAGCAGTTCTCTAATGCTTTAAGTCCACTCCAACACGAAGCTCTGATTGCGTTAATGAACGAAGACGGAACACAAAACATACAGAAGATAGCGGCTGCAAATGGCACGATGTCAGAACTCTTGATTGATGAGATCAATGATATCGCAATGGATATTCTAGGTGATTTGATCATAGATGGTGAAGAAATTGCAGAAGAATATAAAATTTATCTGATTAATATTTAATGGGGTGAACTTTGGATGAACGGTTTAAAAATACCCAAACGCATGACGACAGCGCTAGTCAATTCACTGACAGCCGGTGTGGTTCCGCGTATCGGACTAGAACATATAGCCGTTGGCCGCCGGCCAGAGATTGAAGCGATATTGAGAGATATGGATAATATTGCGGAGGGTGGAGCTGCTTTTAAGCTGATTACAGGCAAATTCGGTAGCGGCAAAAGCTTTCTTTTGCAGATGATCCGTAATTATGCGATGGATCGGGATTTTGTAGTAGCCGATGCGGATCTATCCCCTGAACGAAGATTAGTGGGAACCAAAGGACAAGGTCTTGCTACATATAGAGAGCTGATGAGTCATTTGTCTACCCGGACGCGTCCAGATGGAGGCGCTCTGGAGATTATTTTGCAAAAATGGATCATTACGCTTCAGCAGTCTGTGATGCAAGAGAATGAATATGGCCCTGATCACCCCCAGCTTGGAGACGAGGTAGAGAAACGAATCTATGCAGTAGCCTCCGAAATGCGCGGTTTGGTGCATGGATTTGATTTTGCCAAAGTGCTGGCTTCTTATTGGAATGCCCATAAGCTCGCTGACGATGAATTGAAGCAGGATTCCCTTCGCTGGCTACGAGGTGAATTCGCTACTCGAACGGAAGCACGAAAAGCACTTGGTGTTGGCGTGATTATTGATGATGATAATTGGTATGATTATATGAAGCTGTGGGCGGAATTCACTTCTGCTATCGGTTATAAAGGACTGCTGCTGTTCATAGACGAAGGCGTCAACCTCTACAAAATCACGAACAGTATCTCGCGTCAGAGTAACTATGAAAAGCTGCTTACGATGTTCAACGATACGATGCAAGGCAAGGCAGAAAGCCTAGGGATTTTTATAGGGGGGACTCCGCAATTTGTGGAGGATGGACGGCGTGGATTATTTAGTTATGAAGCGCTGCGTTCAAGATTAGTTGCAGGAAGATACGGCGCAGCAGGTCTGAACAATTATACTGGGCCTATTATTGCACTGGACATGCTCTCACATGAAGAAATTTTGATCCTTTTGCAAAAGCTTAGAGATATCCATGCCCTTCATTATGGTTACGAAGCACAGTTAACACAGGAACAATTGGTTCATTTTATGGAAGAAGCTGTGGGCAGATTAGGGGCAGACGAGCTCTTGACTCCGCGTGAAGTGGTGCGTGATTTCATGGATCTACTTCACACCTTACACCAGCATCCGGAGATCTCTTTCGAGAAGCTAGTGGGCGAACGAACCTCTAACCCTGCCGATACTGAACATAATGAGTTAGATGGATTCCTCGCGGAGTTTGAATTATGAGTAATAATCCGTTTTATAGGCTGGCTCCCTTTATTAAAGAGTTTATCTATAAGAACCGTTGGGAGACTTTGCGTGAGGCACAGGTGGATGCCTGTCGTGTGCTGTTTGATACGCCGCATCACTTACTGATTGCTTCGGGTACAGCTTCCGGTAAGACAGAGGCGGCTTTTTTTCCAGCGCTTACTGAGCTGTATGAACGTCCTTCCGCTTCGGTTGGTATTCTGTATATCGCTCCTCTGAAAGCATTGATTAACGATCAATTTACACGGCTGAACGATTTGCTCCGTGAGGGCAATATTCCAGTGTGGCACTGGCATGGGGATGTTCCGCAAGCCGATAAGACGAAGCTGGTGCAGAATCCTTCCGGCGTGCTACAGATTACCCCTGAATCGCTTGAAGGACTATTGATGAACCGTCCGAATGCTATCCCGGCGCTGTTCCATGATCTCCGTTATATTGTCATTGACGAGGTGCATGCTTTTATGGGTGCTGATCGGGGGATTCAGGTTCTGAGTCAGCTGGCGAGAATCTCACGAATGGCAGGATGTCATCCGCGTAGAATAGGTCTATCGGCTACGCTTAGCGACTATGCTTCGGTGACGGAGTGGCTGGCGGCAGGTACAAGGGAGAGCGTAGAGGTGTCCGCTCCACAGGGCGGGCGTAAGCTCCGTTTAAGTGTGGAGCATTTCTCTTTCCCTGATGCACGGGATGAAGTGCAGGCGGAGCATTTAGAACGCGCGAAGCAGTCTTACTACGATTTCATTTACGATCATACGCATCTTAAGAAAGCGTTGATCTTTACGAATAGCCGCTCGGATGCGGAGACGGCAACCCTTGAGCTGCGGAGAACGGCCGCGAAGCGTGGTGAACGGGATGTTTTTCACGTTCACCATGGCAGCATCTCCGCAATGCTCCGCGAAGAGACGGAAGCCGCGCTGCGGCAAGGCTCCGGACCTGCAGTTGCGGCAGCGACTTTGACGCTGGAGCTGGGCATTGATCTAGGAGAGCTGGAGCGGGTGCTCCAGGTCGGCGCTCCTTATAGCTGCGCAAGCTTTGTGCAGCGACTCGGTCGCTCGGGTAGGCGTGGTGACGCCGCATCCGAGATGATCTTTGTCACTCCCGAGGAAGAGGATGAGGAAGCGCAGCTTCCGGCACGGATGCCTTGGACGCTGCTTCGAGCGATAGCGGTTATTGAGCTATATGTGCGCGAGAAGTGGGTTGAACCACTGGTGGTGCGCCAGCTGCCAGTCGGTCTGTTATACCATCAGACGATGAGCATATTGAAGAGTATGGGGGAGGCGGAGCCGGAGGATTTAAAGGAGGCTGTACTAAGCTTACCTTCCTTCAATAGCATTGATCCTGTGGACTACGATACCTTCATGACTTATATGCTGGGCATGGGACAAATCGAGGGGATGGATGAAGGCAGCTTGATTATTGGGATGGCGGGCGAGAAGATCGTGAACAACTTCCGCTTCTACGCAGTCTTCAAAGACGATGAAGAGCATGTTGTCTATAACGGGACTGAAGAGATTGGCTCGATCACAACTGTACCACCACCGGGTTACTGTTTTACTCTGGCGGGGAAGCTCTGGAAGGTAGAAGAGGTCGATAATCGACATAAAGCTGTTTATGTAAAAACCTCACGCGGTAAAGTGGATACGTTGTGGCTTGGAGCGGGCGGGGATGTGCATACACGAATTATGACCAAAATACGTGAAGTGTTAGGCGCAACATCCTTGTATCCGTATCTTGCTCCGAGTGCGGCTGCGCGGCTTGAACGAGCTCGTCGTTTAGCAAAGGAAAGTGGAATGCTTGAACGTTCCGTTATGCCAGCAGGTGGAGATTCGATGTTTATCTTACCGTGGGCGGGTAGTCGGCAATTCCGTACACTAGAGCGCCTTCTCAAGAACAATTTGAAGAGCTCACAGGGTCTTCGTTCTATTGTGCCGATGGAACCTTATTATATGGTGGTTGCAGGCAAAACAGATGCAGATACGCTGGAAGCGGAGATCATCGCTGAGAGTATGGCTGCCGCTGATCCTTTAACATTGTTATCTCCAGATGAAGCACCCTACCTCGGAAAGTATGACGAGTTCATCCCGCATGAGCTGCTGCGCAAAGCTTTTTCTTTGGACGGATTAGATGTTCCTGGGCTGCTAGAAGTGCTAAAACAATGGCGGCAACCACAGCAACTATAGTAAATATTTATAATCGAGACGCCCGCTTATGCGGGCGTCTCTTTATGTTCGGACGCACAGCAACATGTATCCCCTTGCGCCGATCTAGACTTTCCTCCTATTCCAAAAGTTGTATAAATATTAGGCAGTCTGAGAATAGTATCAAGAAGATTCCTATTAAAGGATGATAACGATGTGGTCTAAAATAGTCTCTTATATTCCGGATTGGACAATTTTCATGCAGGCGGCGATCACGCTGCTCTTTCCCATAGGGATTTATTATCTTTACAAGCAATTGTATTTTTATGTTGGAAGCGGACGTTCCAAGGAATCAGGGGCTAAATCTCAGGATCCGGAACTGAAGAAGGCAGACAACAAGGAAGCGAATCAGCAGCATCCTGTGTCTACAGCGATTACCCAAGACTATGATGCCAACCTAACAGTGATAAGAACGGCATTGGGGGAAAACAGTGATGTGCATTTCCGTGAATTCTCAATTAAAAGTATTCAGGCACGTGCCACGTTGGTCTATGTAGAGGGAATGCAGGATGAAGAGCTAATCAATCAACAGGTGCTGCAAAATCTGATGTTTGCCGGTGAAATGCAGGCTTCAGAAGGAATATACACCTATATGAAACAGAATATGCTCCCGCTGGTTCAGCTTAATGAAACCGGAGATTTGGACTATCTGCAGGAGTCTGTCCTGTTTGGCTACACTGCACTGATTGTAGAGGGAATGCGTGAAATGCTGCTGGTTGGCTTTCCAAATGGAGCAGTGCGCGCTATTACTGAGCCGACCTCGGAAGCATTACTACGGGGACCACGGATTGGCTTTACCGAAGTGCTCAGCGAGAATACCTCTATGCTACGGCGCCAAGGACTCAATAAGAATCTGGAAATGAAAAGGGTTGAAGTGGGCAGCGAAATCAAGAAGAATCTGGTTATCGCTTATATGAAAAACATTGTAAATCCTGATCTGCTACAGGAAGTAAAAGACCGAATCTCCAAAATTGATATGGATTTCATTCTGGAATCTGGTTATGTAGAGCAGCTAATCGAGGATGATTATTTAAGTCCGTTTCAGCAAACACAGAACACGGAAAGACCCGATCGTGTGATTGCCTCCTTATTAGAGGGAAGAGTTGCAATTTTGCTTGATGGCACACCGTTTGCACTTATTGTTCCGGTGACGTTCAGTATGCTTTTGCAGTCTCCCGAGGATTACTATGAGCGCTGGTTTCCAGGAACACTATTACGGGTGCTACGGTTTTGCGCATCATTTCTGGCTCTGTTAGCCCCGGCGCTGTATATTTCTTTTATCTCCTTTCATCCGGGGCTAATTCCTACACAACTGGCGATTTCCATTATCGAAACACGCCAAGGTGTACCCTTTCCTGCTTTAATTGAAGTGTTGATTCTGGAGATTTCTATTGAAATCTTACGTGAAGCAGGAATTCGTCTGCCGAAGCCCATAGGTCCGGCAATGGGAATTGTTGGAGGTCTGATCATTGGAGATGCCGCGGTACAGGCCGGTATTGTAAGTCCCTTTCTAGTAATTGTCGTAGCCGTGACAGCGATCTCTTCGTTTTCCATACCAATGTACAGTGCCGGCATTACCCTCCGGATCTTACGATTCGCAGGCATGTTATTTGCGGCGGTCCTGGGCATGTTCGGAACCATCCTATTTTTTCTGCTGATTTGCAGTCATCTGACTCGACTTTCAAGCTTCGGGGTTCCTTATATCACCCCTATCTCGCCTTTCCGGGGAAGTGACTGGAAGGATTTATTCGTCCGTGCGCCGTTATCCATCATGAAGCGAAGACCAGAGATGCTGAAGACCCAAAAGAAAAAGCGCAGATCCTAGAGAATGTATTCTTATCAGGAGCAGAGGGGAGACCACAGTGTTCAAACGTACGGATGACAAGATCACAACCTCGCAGGCTGCCATAGTATTGACGAATTCGATGCTAGGAGCTGGAATTCTGACCTTGCCCAGAGATATTGTCCAAGCTGTGAAGACTCCAGATGCCTGGATTTCTGTGGTGCTGGGTGGTATTGTCGTGTTTATAGTGATAATGGTTATGGTGAAGCTTAGCCAGCAATTTCCAGGTAAAACTGTTTTTCAGTATTCTAAAAAAATTGTTGGAAATCTTCCAGGCGGTGTACTGAGTTCTTTGTTGATTCTGTACTTTATTGTGATTGCGGGATTCGAAATCCGTGTACTGGCGGAAGTAACATTGTTTTTTCTTCTGGAAGGGACACCAATCTGGGCGATCGTGATGCCGTTCATCTGGGTTGGTACTTACTTGGTGTACGGTGGGATTAATTCCATTGCCCGCGTGTTTCAGATTGTGTTTCCAATCAGTATCTTTATTTTGATCATTTGTTTTATTTTAAGCACCAGGATTTTTGATATCCAGCATTTGCGTCCTTTTATGAGTGAAGGTCTGATGCCGGTCGTTCGGGGCATGAAGTCGAGCATCCTGATCTTTACTGGTTGTGAAGTTGTAATGACAATGACGGCTATTATGGAGCATCCGCAGGAAGCGGTCAAAGGGATGATGGTCGGATTCTGCATCCCGCTGGTGCTATATCTGGTTACTGTTGTGATGGTTATTGGCGGCCTGACTATTAATTCTGTAATCACCAGTACCTGGCCAACGATAGATTTGGTACGAAGCTTTGAAATTTCAGGTTTCTTTTTTGAACGATTTGAATTTCCGCTGCTGGTCATCTGGCTGATGCAGATGTTCTGTAATTTTTGCAGCTTTTTCTTTAATGCGTCACTTGGAATCTCGCAAGTGTTCAACCTGAAAATCCATCCGGTGATGTTCGCCCTAATGCCCGTAATCTTCATCTGCACGATGATCCCGCAACGCATCAATGATGTCTTCAGTCTTGGTGATTCGATTGGCTATATGGGTGTGCTGATCTTTATATTGTTGCCACTGTTATTGTCAATTGTATTACTCATTAGGAAGAAAGGACTCAAGCAGAATGTTTAGACAGAGGGTTATACACTTACTATTAATATTCATGATTCTGCTTACGCAGCCTGGCTGTTGGAGTAGTAAAGAAATTGAAGACCTGAGTGTTTTTACGGGATTGGCGCTTGACAAGGGGGAACCTAATTCGCTCGAGCGGGAATTCGATGAACGCGGAGGAAGCTATCAAAAGCATAATAAGGTTACGGCAACCGTACAAATTGTGCCTGAAAGAACAATCGGAAACTCCGGCAAAGACGGCGAAACACCCAAAACCCATTTTAACAATATTTCAGAAACAGGGGATTCTCTGCTTGAAATATTCCGTGAGTTCTCCATTCGCCAGAACCGTCCGATTATAGGCCATCACCTCAAAGTCATAGTCATATCAGAGGATCTAGTGCAACAGGAGAAGATCAGACAAATAATGGATTTTGTACTGCGAGATAACGATATTCGTCCCAGTTGTCTCATATTTCTTAGCGAAGGGCGTGCTTCTGATACGCTTATGACGACTGAGGAAGAGATTCCTTCTTTTCGACTGGCGGAGATGGTTCGTAACAACTTCAGAACTAGTAAAATTATGAAGGGTATAACATTATCGAATCTAGATGCGTTGATGTACTCCAAACAAAGCTTTGTGTTGCAGAACGTTATAGAGGCACAAGGTGAGGTCAAATTTTCTGGAGCGGGTATTATCAAGGGTGATACAGGACATTGGATCGGTAATCTCGACCAACATGATGTGGAGAGTATTGCCTGGATCAAGGGAGATATAAAAGGCGGGAGCATTAAAGCATATGATCAGTCGAATGACTCGATTACTTATGAGATTAAATCCGTTAAGAGCAAGATTACACTGAATGAAACCGATGATAAGAAGATATCGTTTCATGTTGCAATTGAGTCCACTGGACGACTAATAGAGGATTGGAATGTGAAAGAGCATTCCTCAAGTGTTGGTTACTTCAAAGAACTAGAGAAGATATTCGAAGAGAAATTAACCCAACATATCAATAGTCTTATCCATAAGATGCAGTCCACTTACAAGGTGGAGGTAGCAGGATTCAGTGATTGGTACAGCATTGAAAAGCCGCATGTCTGGAAACAGATTAAGGATCATTGGGACGAGGAATTTACTCGGATTCCAGTGACCTTTGATTTAAAGCTTAAAATTACCGATTTTGGTTCAACATCTGATTGAACGAATTTTCAGACAGAATATCGAAAATATTTTTATTCGAGGCACCCGAATTAGCGGGTGTTTCGTTATGTTCGGACATATATTGTATTTTTCTAGAAAAAACAAACCATATATCTTAAATTTGACACCTTGTTGAAAGCGCTTAACAGTACAATAATAAGCCTATAACGAAAATAGGGGGCGTCAAACAATGGTCAGCAAAAAAATGAAGGCAACTTCAACAATTGCGTTATCAGCAGCTTTGGTTTTAAGTATGGCAGCGTGTGGAAATTCAAACAACAACGAGAGTAAAGGCGCTACAGAGTCGAAAGGGAATACAGCTACGAATGCTCCAGATGCCGGAACTACAAAAACCGAAAGCGGTAAGAAGGTCACGATTACTTTTCAAAATATTTACCCGGATCCAGCAACACCTTCTTATAAGATGCTTCATGAATTAGTTGACCAATATGAAAAAGAAAACCCTAACATTCGCATCGAACTGGATACTTTAAATACGGATCAGCAAAAGGTTAAATTAAAAACACAAGCCGCTTCCAAAGAAATTCCTGATATCACGATCGTTAACCCGGCTGCACAAATGAAACCTTTCGTTGATGCAAAGCTGTTTGCTCCTCTGAATGACATGCTGGATCAAAATGGACTGAAAGACACTTATCAATCAGGTCTACTTGATTACTACAGCTTCGATGGTAATGTTTATGCGCTGCCAGATGGTAATAACATCGAGGTAGTCTACTATAATAAAGAACTCTTCGAACAAGCGGGCATCGCAGACACTCCTAAAACATTCGATGAATTACTCCAAGATGTAAAAACCTTGAAAGCAAAAGGCATTACACCAATCGCGATCGGTGAGAAAGATTCCTGGACGGGTTCATTCTTGTTCATGAATATCCTGCTTCGCACCAATGGAGGACCTGGTTTCCTTCAAGACGTACTTGATGGCAAAAAAACATTTGAAGATCCTGCTTTCGTAGAAGCTGTAGATCGTTTCCAAGACCTCGTGCAAGCAGGTGCATTCCCAGATGGAGCAACTTCCATCGATGCTAATGCTGGTGGTAATATCTTCAAATCCGGTAAAGCTGCTATGTGGGTTATCGGTTCATGGGAAACAGGTGCAATTGACGCTTCCTCAGTCGCTGGTAAAGCAGGAGCCTTCCAATTCCCAAGCGTTAATGGTAAAGGGGATCCAAATGAATTCATGCTCGCACCAGGTAGCGCTTTTGCGATTTCTGCGAACAGTGAGCATTTACAAGAAACGAAAGATTTCTTGAATTTCTTTACACTGAATCTTCCTAAAAAACAATTTGAACTTAAAAATGCTGTAGGGATTGGTCAAAAAGTGGATGGGGACCTGAAGGGCGCAGGATATTCTGATCTGGCGATCAACATTTCAGGATTGTTCAATCAGGTTAAAGGTGGCGACTTGGCCTTTGACAACACCATGAACCCAGCTACGGCACAAGTCCATCTAAGCAGTATCCAAAATCTTTTTGTTCAAAAAGTGGATTCCGCTCAAGTAGCTAAAGAACATCAAACCGCATTTGAAGCTAATAAATAAGAAGGTTTCGAAAACGCGATGCGAGGGTGCTTAAACGCTTCTTCGCATCGTGTTTACATTCTAGGGGGCGGAAATAATGAAGGTACTAAAGGTTCCAGCGCGCACAATCGCCGTCTTCGTGTTACCTTGCCTGCTTTTGTATGTGTGCTTGGTGTTTGCTCCTATCCTAGTTTCCTTTTATACAGGATTGCTACAATGGGACGGAATTACGACTACGAAAACATTTGCTGGACTTGCTAATTTCAAAGAGATGTTTTTTCATGATCCAGTGTTTTGGCCATCTGTAAAGAGAACGTTACTCTATGCTGTGGCTTCTATGGTGGAAATTCCATTTTGTTTGTTGATGGCTATCCTTCTAAATCGGTATGTGAGAAAAGGAAACACTTTAGTTTCTATTTACTTTACGCCGGTTATTTTATCGGTGGTTATCATTGGGCAGCTCTGGAAAACGATCTATGACCCTGTCTCCATGGGCGGGATGTTGAATGGCGTCCTGATCTCTCTTGGGCTGGATAGCTGGACTCACAATTGGATCACAGAACCTAAAATTGCGATGTTCGCGCTTTATGCAGTATCTCTTTGGCAATATTTCGGCTACCATTTACTGATTCAATATACTGGTGTTCAGAATATTCCGGATGAGCTGTATGAAGCGGCAAAGATTGATGGGGCTGACGGATTCAAAGCCGATCGATATATTACTTTTCCGCTGATTATTCCAATCTTTAAAATATCTATCGTACTCGCTTTTATAGGGTCTTTGCAGGCTTTTGATCTCGTTATGGTCATGACAGCCGGTGGACCCGCTCATGCTACAGATGTTATTTCCACACATATGTACAACAGTTCTTTCTTATCCTTTAAATATGGATATGGTAGTGCTATCGCTTCGTTCTTGGTCATACTGTGCCTTGTGTTTACTGCTAGCATTAATACTATCTTTAATAAGCTTGAGAAAAAATTCAGTTAGCAAAGGAGTGCGCGATCATGCGGAATGTCAAGCATAAACGCCCAAAGCGTCCTTACAAGGACGGTAAGCGTTTAAGCGAGAAATATAAGAATAATGTCTTCCGTGAAACTCAGACGTTCTTATATTTTAAGAAAGGATTCGTGTATCTTCTCTTTGCGATTCCTGTCGTTACCCAGCTATATCCTCTTCTATGGCTAATGCTCTATTCCTTGAAAACCAATGAAGAGATTTTGGGAGGAAGTTTTTTCTCATTTCCTAAAGTATTTCAGTGGCATAACTATAGCGAGGCTTATAAGTCCGGTAGCTATCTAAAGTATTTATCTAACAGTGTAGTGGTTACCGGTGTAACGATGATCTTCGTCATCCTGCTTAGTTCAATGGTAGCTTACGCGATCTCACGGTTCCGTTGGCGTTACGGCAACTTGGTCATGACGATCTTCTTAATGGGGATGATGATTCCCATGCAGGCCACTTTGCTCCCGCTGATGATCATTTTCAAAAATATGCATATTCTGAATACACACTTATCGCTCATATTGCCTTATGTTGCTTTTTCAACCCCTATAGCGGTGTTCATATTAAGTGGCTTTATGAAGAGCATTCCGCATGAAATCGAAGAATCAGCCTTTATTGATGGGGCGAGCGTATATCGGATCTTCCGCACGATCATTCTTCCTGTATCCGTACCACCGGTAATGACTGTGTGTATTCTAACGTTCATCAACATTTGGAACGAGTATATCTTAGCGGCCACCTTCATTTCCTCCGAGAAATTGAAGACCTTGCCCTTTGGCGTGTACACATTCGTTAGTCAGTATTCTGTAAACTATGGGAATATCGGTGCATTTCTAGTGATGGGTGCGTTACCCGTCATTTTAATCTATTTCTTCTTATCCAATCAGATTACAAAAGGAATGGTGGCGGGCGCAGTAAAAGGATAAATCTATATTGCAAATTACAATAATGGAATTATAATGAAGAAGCAGCAGGACAGATGAGTTTGAGGAGGGAAGCCTTTTTGAGAAACAGCTTTCATTCCATCCACCATCGATTGTTTTTGCTGTTTCTTTTTTGTATGTCTAGCATTCTATTAATTGTGAGTCTGCTCTATTACAACCGGACAACCGTACAGTTTCATGAGAAAATAAGTGATTTGTCGCAGAAGAATGTCGCTCAGACAGCGGATCTATTCAGCTTACTGTACAAAGGGTATGATAGTCTCTCTAAATCACTCAGCAATAACTTTGAATTGATACGTTTGATTAATGAGACAAGCACAGAGCCCGCGGTAGCTTACATCAATGAACAGACGATTACCAATATTTTAGGAGCTATATTTTATTCTCGGGATGATCTCGTAGGTATTCATGTCATTACAGATAAAGGTAAGATCTATAATTACGGAAACTATATGAATGTGGTTGATCCCGAATATATGAAGGAAGATTGGTACCATCAGCTGCAATCTTCCTCCGGTAAAATGGTCTGGCTCGGCGTCTATGAACATTCTCTTATCGATCAAGTGGAGGATAGTCCTGTGTTTGCCTTCGGCCGTCAGATTTACGATCTCAATGAACACAAACCGATTGGCATTGTTCTGTACGAGACGAATCCGAAGCCTGTTCTGGATGCGTTGGATAATGTGAAGCTGGGTGAGCATAGCCAGGTGTATTTAATGTCGCAGGATGGACGATTCGTATCCTCTGCCGAAGATCAGGAACCTGATTTAACTCAGCTCCCGTCTTTACAGAACTCCCAGAATGTTGTGGTCGAACAGACAGCCAATCGTCTGCTTGTCGCTTCTAAACTGTCCTTCTCAGGTTGGTGGGTGCTTAGTATCACTCCTAATCGCGACCTAAATGTAGAGTTGGTAGAGATGAAACGTTATCTGTTCATTGTATTTTCGATTCTTGTTCTCGTCTCTACTTTGATAGCTTCTATTGTTTCACGAACGATTTCTTTGCCGCTTAAAAAGGTGATTCGAGAGATGAAGCAAGTGGAGATCGGTAATTTTCGGGGAATGGTGAATGTTTCATCTTATCAAGAGATTAATATTCTTGTTGCTTCGTTTAATCGGATGGTTCGCCGAATCGAAGAACTAATCGAGCGGGTAAAACTTTCTTCCGTCAGTGAGAAGAATGCTGAGCTTCATGCCTTACAATCTCAAGTGAACCCACATTTTCTATACAATACTCTGGATATGATTTATTGGATGCTGGATGAGGAAGGGAATGAGCAACTGGGAGAACTTGTTCTCTCGCTATCTTCGATGTTCCGGTACAGCAGTCATTGGGAAGTTGACGTAGAAGTCACATTACGAGAAGAACTGGAACAAATCGGGCACTATCTAAATATTATTTCTATCCGGCTGGAAGGTCGTCTACGGATTGAGATAAATATAGATGAACGATGGCTTGAGGTTCGCCTTCCCAAGATGACTGTACAACCGGTCATTGAAAATGCTGTAAAACATGGCTTGGAATCGCTCGATCGTCAAGGAATTCTGAAGGTGAGTATACTTGAAGAAACTGGAGTGCTGAACATCGTCGTTCAAGATAATGGAAAAGGTATGGATGCAGAGAAGCTGAAGGCGCTGGTGGAATCCTTGGATCGACCTACAACGAAAGAAAATGGAAAAATGGGGATCGGTCTTCAAAATCTGCATCGGCGGCTCCAGCATATGTTCGGAGAATCCTATGGTCTTGTGATTCGAAGCTTACCTGGAGAAGGAACCGAGGTTGCTATCATGCTGCCGATTCCGCAGGAAGGAGAGCATAGTCGTGAACATTCTCATAGCTGATGATGAACGGGTGATCCGAGAAGGCATTAAGCGCACTATAAGAAGTATCTATCCAGATTATTGTGTACATGTTGCTGCGTCGACAGAAGAAGCTGTCAAGATTATGGAGGAACAGTCCATCCATATCGTCTTAACAGATATTCTTATGCCCGGTATGAATGGCCTAGAGTTCATGAGGATTTCTAAGCGGCGGTATCCTTATGTCAAATGGGTGGTCATCTCTGCACACAGTGAGTTCGCCTATGCGCAGGAGGCCGTTCGTCTTGGAGCGAGAGATTATCTACTTAAGCCGATCGGCAAAAGCAAGCTACTTGAGATTATTAGTAACTTATCGCTAGAAATAGAGCAGGATCATAAGCTTATTAAAGATGAAGACCGATTAAGGTCAAGTCTGAAATATTTAAGAGAAGGTGTATTTCAAAGGCTCGCTTCTGGTTTTAATCTCGGTAATTTAGACATCAGCCAATTAATAGAAGACCATCAATGCTTCTATTTGATTTTGCTACAAATGGATGCGGGTGATAAAAACATTCGGATAGAACATTTTATTGTAGAAAATGTGTTAACTGAGCTGATAGAACGAGATGGGCGTGGCTTTGTGGTCAGCTATGACCGCCAGAGTCTGCTGGGATTAATCACCTTAAGAGAAGACGCTCGATTAGAATCTTTTCTGGAAGATGGAAGGACCTATTTAAAGCAGTACTTAAAAACACCCTTCCAAATGGTACAATCCGGACTTAGCTACGATATAAATACTGTACCTCAGATCGTAACGAGCTTAAGAGAGGCAGTGAATTCGCAAGTGTTGGATTTAACGCCAGTGAAAGGTAGTGGCGAAAAAGCCATCGACATCGCATTGCAATATGTAAAAGAACACTATTTCGAAGACCTTACTTTGGAAAAGATTGCTTCCGTTGTATTTCTGAATCCGGTCTACTTCAGTCAATTATTTAAACAGAAGACGGGTCAAGGCTATAAAGAATACGTGACATCCTTACGATTGGAGCAAGCGAAGCTGCTGCTAGTGAACTCGAAGCTTAAGGTGGCAGAAATCGCCGAACGTATTGGATATCAGGACATGCGACATTTTACACAGATGTTCCGCAAGCGGTTCCTAGTAACTCCTACGGAGTATCGTCAGCAGCTTAATAACGGAACCTACTGAATTTCTGTTCATAGGAAAGGAAAAAGGATCTCTGCAGCCATTAGGGTGGCTATAGAGATCTTTTTTTTGTGTGTAGATCAGTATGGTTAACTAGAAGCAGCGTATATAAAAATAACGAAAAATAAAATGAATATGGCGTAAAGTAAAGTGCCGACAATCCCGCATACCAGACCCGCAATAGCTAAGCCTCTTCCTTGCTCATACCGAATCCGTATTTCTTTAAGGGATAGGGCAGACAGAACAACCGCTATAATCCCTAACAAAAATCCGATATAAGGAACAATTATGGAAAGTACTCCTAAAACGAAACCAGCAATTGACTTGCCATTCATCGGTGTTGGTGGGGACGGGGGAGGATAATACTTTTGATTCTCGTTCGGCCCATAACTCATTCAAATCACCTCCTATCAAGCGTGTTATTGGATGTAGTTAATCCAGTGTTCAAGCTGTACACAAGGAATGAGTCCAATAGATTCAGCTAGTCTGATGGAAGCTTGATTTGTTTCAAGCACATGATAGCGTGGAATAAACCCTCGTTCTAACGTTTCTTGTATGGCGGTTTGGACCACCTTTTTCGCATACCCGTTTCTTTGAGAGGATTCTAAAGTATGTACAGCGCCGATTTCCCAGATGGTTTCTTCATTACGGAACGCTAAGCAGGTACTGACCGGATTGTTGTCTAGGAAAATTGACACGGAGAAAGCCCCGTTTTGAAAATAGTCTTCTATTTCGTCTTTCGTGTAATGATTAGCGGCCCACAGCGGAATTAATCTGTTGTCAACCACATGACTGATAACAACTTCTTCGTCCTTTGGAAAGATTTGTCCCTCAGCTGTACTGTATGAGTAGAACCCCCGGACTTTCTCCATTGAAAAATGTGATGATAATGCCTCTTTATAGTTCACGTCTTGCAGTTTAAAAACAATTTTTGCTTGTGGAGGCAACAATTGAAACAGAGCCGGAAATACATCTGGGCTGCTGTAATCCATAAATACGATGTAATCCGCTTGAGGATATACTCTATGATCATATGCGTACGCTGAAGCAGGAAGAAGCAATAAAACACCCCATTGATTTCCTTGCTCCACAAGATGAGACTCCATGACTTCATGGAATGAGGTTAACATTTTTAATAAACTGACATTCTTCAACGGTTCTTTGCGCAATCTGGTCATAATTCGGTCATTCTGGTGCATGTTATTTACTCCCCACTCAATATATTTCAATAGTAATTGCACTTATGCAGATCATTATATCTAGGATAATTATTATATCGCAGAAATACGTCAGCTTGACAGTGACTGCTATAATGTATTAGGAAAATAAAGCTTGCTGTTTGATGCAGCATACGTAATCGGAGGCACAGAATTTCATGACACAATCTATCACACCCGCTGCAGTTCGTGTAGGAGGAGGCCTAACTAAACAATTCATACTTATTTTAGCCATTGCATCAGGATTAAGCGTCGCAAATATGTATTACAATCAGCCCCTTTTGGCCGATATAGGACGAACATTCCATGCATCCTCTAACGCAGTGGGATATGTATCGATGCTTACTCAGATCGGTTATGCGCTTGGGATGTTATTCTTTGTTCCGTTGGGCGACATTCGTGAACGAAGAACACTAATATCCGGACTTCTTATTGCTGTATCATTATCACTTGTTGGTTTCGCTACAGCTCAGAACCTTATTTGGATGTATATCGCCAGTTTTGCTATTGGCATAACTACGGTCGTGCCGCAGGTTATCATTCCTCTCTCGGCGGAGCTCGCTTTGCCAGAAGAAAGAGGAAAGGTTATTGGAACCGTAATGAGCGGGCTATTTTTTGGCATTTTGCTGGCAAGAACAATATCCGGAATTATAGGAGATATGTTCGGCTGGAGAGCCATGTACTGGATTGCCGCAGTTATAATGCTATTGTTATCCCTTATCTTATACCAACTAATTCCAAAGACGAAACCAGAAAATAATTCATCCTATTCAGATCTACTGAAATCAATGGGGAATTTGATTCGCAGATATTCGACGCTTCGTGAAGCATCATTGATTGGTGCTTGTATGTTTGGTGGCTTCAGCGTGTTCTGGACTTCACTGGCTTTCTTTCTAGAAGGTGAACCTTACCACTATAGTAGCTCTATCACAGGCTTGTTTGGGTTGATCGGTGTAGCAGGTGCTGCGGGTGCTCCATTTATCGGTAGGCTAGCTGATAGGATCGCACCGAAAAAGATAGTAGGTATACTACTATTGCTGACATTGATTGCTTATGGATTCTTCGGTTTAGCTGGATTTACAATTTGGAGCCTGATTGCCGGTGTTATTATCCTGGATCTTGGAGTACAAGGGTCACAGGTTAGTAACCAAACACGGATCTATGCACTTGAGCCGGCGGCGCGCAGCCGAATAAATACGGTGTTTATGGTTAGCACTTTTACAGGTGGAGCTATTGGATCAACACTTGGAAGCTTTGCATGGCAGCATTGGGGCTGGAGTGGCGTCTGTCTGATGGGTGGAATACTAATTGTGGCCGCTATATGCATATGGATAGTCTATAGAGGAATTGAGAAGAAGACATTCAACGCAGGAGGTGCGTGAGCATCGCTCAGAAGACGAAAGTCGTAGAAGTCGTCCCTTATGATCCAGAGTGGAAGGTAGAATTCGATAGAATAAAAGAACAGTTGTTATCTTATGTTGGCGACCTCATTATTACGATAGAGCATGTGGGGAGTACTTCCATTGAAGGACTCGCTGCTAAACCCATCATAGATCTTGATCTTGTAATGGATAGCTACGATGTACTTCCACAAATCATAGAACGTTTACAACAGCATGGTTATGAACATCAAGGGAACTTGGGAATCGAAGGCAGGGAAGCCTTCAAAAGACGTCAAGCGGACGAATTCATGAAATATCATCTGTATGTATGCCCTAAGGATGGAAAAGGGTATTTGGAGCATATCGCTTTTAGAGACTATCTCTGTTCAAATACGGAAGCGCGTCAAGCATATGCAGAAGTCAAACAGCGTTTGGCAGAACAACATCGCTACGATATGGATGCTTACTGTGAAGGAAAGACAGCGTTTGTCACCTCGATTTTATCAAAAGCCATGAAATAACCCATAAGTCAATCATGTGCCAGATCGAAGATGGCTTCGATATTCACTGGGGGACATACCGCTCCACTTACGGAACTGCTTGGAGAAATATAACGCATCATTGAAACCGACCGAAGAGGATACCTGGTCGATGGTGAGCGTTCCTCCAAGCAGTTCCTTTGCTTTATCCATGCGAACCTTTAACAAATATTGCTTGGGTGACATTCCGATCTTTTGCTTAAAAGCCTTAGAGAGGTGTGCCCTATGATAACCAAGAGAGGATGCCATGTGGTCGATACTGATCTGTTGATGAAATTGGAGAGAGATCCAGCGGATCGCTTGATTGATCTGGCGGTCGATAACATCCGGTAATTGTGCGGATTTAGGGGTGAGCGAACTTATGTTCGCAAGACCGAATTTGTGCACCAGAAGGCGCAGCCACCCAGAAGCCTCCAAACTTTCCAACCTTGGATAAGCAGACTGCTGAAAGGAAAAACGAATATGCTCATACAAGTTATGTATCTCTATAAGGTTATCTATGTGTATTAACGGCTTGTCCGGTGTAATCCCCACTTCTTTAAATAGCTGCTGAACGGCTTCTCCTTGCAAGGCCACCCATACATAAGTCCAAGGCTGTTCCATGTCTGCCTGATAGCTGAATAATACCCCTGGGAAAATAACAAAGGTATCTCCTGTACCACATACCTGAGAGTTACTTCCACTCTGAAATATGCCTTTTCCATCTATTACGGTATGTATAAGGTAGTAATCGTGAACGGATGGCCCCATTTTATGTCCAGGAACCGGTTTGCCTTCACCGCTGAACAATACAGTCAGGTCGGGTTCATCTGGAGCAAGATTAAGCCCTGAAGAGAAATGATAATGCTCTGAAGCCATTTGCTTCTGACCTCCTATACATGATTTGAATTACAATTAGATTATAGGACATATCACTTAAATGCAACAAACATCCATATATGAATTGTATTTCTCCATACTCAATGAGACCGCTCTCATTTATAGTGAATAGTGAAGAGAGAGACGGATACCCTCTGACATTCTAGTGTTTATAAGGGAAATTCATCGATGTTTTCTGAGTGGCTAGCGATGTCGAGACCGTAGAACTCACTACTTAAGGAGGAATATTTCATATGTCCAAAATTACATTTATCGGAGCGGGTAGTACTGTATTTGCAAAGAATGTTTTAGGAGATTGCATGAGAACTCCAGCCCTTCAAGGCTTTGAGCTTGCCCTATATGATATTGATCTTCAGCGCCTAAAAGATTCCGAGAATATGCTGAGTAATATAAAAGCAAGTAGTGGCAGTACTTGTATCGTGAAATCCTATACGGATCGTAAGGAAGCTTTACGTGGAGCTAAATATGTGATTAATGCGATTCAGGTCGGGGGGTATGATCCTTGTACCATTACAGACTTTGAAATTCCGAAGAAATATGGCTTACGTCAGACGATTGCGGATACGGTTGGTATCGGTGGCATTTTCCGCAACTTACGTACGATTCCTGTCATGCTTGATTTTGCTGCAGATGTGAGAGAGGTTTGTCCAGATGCACTCTTTATGAACTATACGAATCCAATGGCCGTATTGACGAATGTGATGAACACTTATGGTGATGTGAAGACCGTTGGATTATGTCATAGCGTACAGCATTGTATTCCAGGCTTATTCGAGCATCTGGGAATGGATCAGACAGGTGTACAGGCTAAGATTGCCGGTATTAACCATATGGCTTGGCTACTCGAGGTTACGAAGGACGGAGAGGACTTATATCCGGAAATCAAACGCCGCGCTGCTGAGAAGCAGAAAGAACATCACGGGGACATGGTTCGTTATGAAATGATGCTTAAATTTGGTTACTACATTACGGAGTCTTCAGAACATAACGCAGAGTATCATCCTTATTTTATCAAACGTAATTATCCTGAGCTCATCGAACGCTTTCAAATTCCACTCGACGAGTACCCACGCCGCTGTGTAGAACAAATTGAACGGTGGCAGAAGATGCGTGAAGAATTAGTAAATAACAAAGAGCTTGTACATGAACGTTCGCATGAATATGCGTCCTACATTATGGAAGCCATCGAGACGAATGTACCTTTCAAAATTGGTGGTAATGTTATGAATACAGGTCTTATCACCAATCTTCCGAATGAAGCATGTGTTGAAGTTTCGTGCCTTGTAGACCGTAGTGGCGTCACTCCAACCTTCGTGGGAGATCTGCCTCCACAGTGTGCCGCACTGAATCGTACGAACATTAATACACAATTGTTAACAATCGAAGCAGCGATTACTCATAAGAGAGAGCATATTTATCACGCAGCTATGCTCGATCCGCACACTGCCGCCGAACTGTCGATGGATGACATTACGAATATGTGTGATGAGCTGATCACGGCCCATGGAGACTGGTTGCCCGTGTATAAATAAATTGCATATTTCTAAAATTTTTAAAGTCTAAAGCCTGAGAAATCAGGCTTTTTTTGCATATATCTGTCTAGGACAACTGGGGTACAACGGAATACACATATATGGACACCTAAATGCGGAGGTGAAGCATGATGATCATTGAGAATTATACCTTAGCATCGTCCACATTCCATGCTACCCCTTATTATGTGATCAGAGGAATGCTCCCTGGTCCTGTGTTCATGGTGGTGTCCGGCATACACGGGAATGAAACGGCAAGCATTCGTGCCGCTCAAAACCTCGTGAATCGCTTGAGACAAGGAGAACTATATATTTATCGAGGCACTCTTATTATAGTCCCTCTCATGAATCAAAAAGCTTATCGCAAACGAATTCGAGGCGTGCCGGATTTGAACCGAACGTTTCCGCGTACTCGGAATGCTTCTGCCAAACATCCGTTATCCGTAGTCTTGCTTCAATTAGTACGGCGTTATCGACCCGCCTGGTACCTTGATCTCCATGAAGCTAATGGTTTGTCTCAAAGAAATCCTCAGCGACTCGGACAGACTATTATCATTAAGCCGGGGAGCCGAGGTACGGCTACAGCAAGACGGATCATACGAGACATTAACCGTACGATTGCAAATCCATCTTATCATTTTAATATCCGTTTACGAGAGCGCCCCGGCTCGTCACGTTCAGCCGTCTCCCGCATCATAGGAGCGAAGGCATTTACTGTGGAAACCTGCTGGAGTCTTAATCGTGACCTTCGTATTCGCTATCAGATAGACATTGTTAATCGCTTTTTAAGAAGTGCTGGAATGATGTGATCATGATTAAATATGCTGAATGCCAAGCAAGCTGACCCTGAGTTCATAGGAATCGGCTTGTTTTGTGTGGATTTGAAAGATCATTGACAACAATGAGTATAGTGTATATATTAAATATATACACTGAACACACATAAACTAGGAGTGAGGGCACGAGTTCATGAACATATTGATATCCAACACTTCCGGTGAACCCATCTATGCACAGATTGTAAGTCAGATCCGCCAGATGATCCTGCAAGGAGATTTAGTCTCAGGTACGCCTTTACCTTCTATTCGGCTGTTAGCCAAAGAGCTGCAGATTAGCGTAATTACAACAAAACGAGCTTACGAGGAACTGGAGAGAGAAGGGCTTATCAATTCCATTGTGGGAAAAGGCTCCTTTGTTTCTGGTGCGGATCAGGAGTTTATTCGTGAGCAGCGGTTGCGGATCATGGAGAACAAAATGAAGGAGATTATCGACGAGAGTAAAATGTTAGGGATTGATTTTGCTGAGTTCAGTGAGATGTTGAAATTGCTGTATGAGGAGGAGACAGAATGAACGATGTCATTCAATTGAATCAAATATCTAAAAAATATGGCCTTTTTAGCCTATGCGAACTTACGTTCGGTATCAAAGAAGGATATATAACGGGGCTGATAGGGCCCAATGGGGCAGGGAAAACAACTTTAATTAAAATGATGATGGGTATGGTACAACCCGACCAAGGAAGTATCGAGATTTTTGGCGAAAAAACATCCATAAAGAATGCAAAGTACAAAGATCGAATTGGGTATGTTTCCGATGAGAACTACTTTTACGATCAATTAAGCATCGATCAAATGAGCAGGATGATTGCTCCCTTTTATAGTCAGTGGGATAAAGAGACTTATAGGAAATACATAGAGATGTTCAAGCTTTCCCCCCGGAAAAAGATTAAAGAACTCTCTAAAGGGATGAAAATGAAGTATTCGCTCGCCATTGCTTTATCACACGGTGCAGATCTGCTCATCATGGACGAACCTACTGCAGGTCTTGATCCCATATTCCGAAGAGAACTGCTTGATCTGCTTAGTGAGCATATCCAGGATGAAAAGAAATCTATTCTTTTCTCCACGCATAACACGACTGATTTAGACCGGATAGCGGATTATATTGTTTTTGTGAATGAGGGGAGGTTAGTTTTTAATGAGATGAAAGAATCTCTCCCTAATAAATATATGCTGGTAAAAGGCAACAAGGAGTTGCTTGATCGGGATGTGCGAAAATGGTTCATCGGGCTTAGAGAGACGGAAGTTGGTTTCGAGGGTCTTCTGAACAATCGCTCTGAGGGCGAACGATTCTTTAGAGATCATGCCATATGCGAGACACCCACTCTGGAAGAAATCATGTATTTTACGGTAAAGGGAAACGCTTTGTATGTTTAATCTCTTGCTGTTGATTCGGAAAGACATTATTCTCCTGCGGAATTTCATCCCTTTATTTCTCTTGAGTATTTTGTTTGTTGCATATGTACAATTGGATAGCTCCAGTATGTTTGCTACCTTTCAATCTTTACTATTGCTCGTATACTCCTGTTCAATGGATGCGCAGAATAACAACACAAAGTTTGTTATAGGACTGCCAGTAAGTCGGCAAGAGATTGTCTTAGCTAAATACTTATCACTTATTCCTTATAGTTTCATCGGTTTGGTTTGTTCTTTTGCTTTGTTTCTAAATTCCATTTCATTTGGATATTCCATTAGCCCAGTGTATTGGATAGGGGTATCTTTAACTTTACTTATGATTCCTTTGACTGCTTCTATTTATCTGCCGATCCATTATTGGCTTGGTTACAAGAACTATCACTTTAATATCCTTTTTAATGTAGTTGTAACGATAACCACGATAAGTGCTGGATCTTCACTCACCAATTCATCATTTTTCTTAACAATAACTCATTTGAAGCTGCAGGATCATCTGGTGCAGATAGGTTTGATAGGGATCGTTTATCTATTCATCTTGTACTTCTCATATAAGATTTCACTACGATTGTTTAGCAGGGAAGAGTTATAAGCTAAGGAGGACTTATAGTGTATCATTCATTTTATCTTATTCAAAAAGACTTCATTCTTCTGCGTAAATTTCTGATGCTGCTCATCCCTTTCTTTATTTTTATAGCTTACTCGAACTATCATAGCTTCAGTTTATTTACGGTAATGCCACCCATGCTGTTGTTGATAAGCTCCTGTTCTATGGATACTCAGCAGATGTCGCAACGGTTTCTCGTTAATCTCCCTGTGCGGAGACAAGAGCTTGTCCGTGCCAAATACTTCTCAATCCTTCCGTATGCGCTTGTTGGGCTAGCAGCAACTGCTTTTACCTATCTTCTGATTATTATGACAGGTAAAGAGGTAACCCCTCATTTTTGGCAAGAGGTTGGTATTGCGATATCTATTTTCCCACTCCTCGCTATGCTTTATTTACCGATTCATTACTGGTTAGGGGCAAAAGGAACGCAAGTGGTTAATCTCGTTTTTATGATGATTATAATGGTTGGTCCGAATGTGATCGGTAGTTTGCTTCAATGGTTTCCTAACCTAGAGAACTGGAAGAGCTTTGGCGTGAAGTCTAGCTTTATTCCTTATATCATACTAGGACTCGCTTACGTGTTTTTACTCAGCTGTTCTTATCTCATTTCTTTGCGGATTTTTGAGAAGAAGGATCTGTGATGTTAATAATTTGAGATTTATATTGAATTCATATACCATTATCACTACAAAGATAAATACTGTAGGGGAAGGGTATACATCCAATGCCTAAAATGATTTATAGTTTTCGTACAAAAATGATTATGCTGCTGATGGCCAGTATGCTAGTATCCGGTGGGATAACCTTTTTAATCTATAAGGCGCTCCAGCGATATTATCACTCTGAGGTGAAGTTTGAGAATCCACTAACCAAAGTTCGCTATGTAATAAGAGATATTGGAGATGTGAATACATTTTTAATTATCTTTATACCACTAGCCATTCTATTCTTCTTCTTATTCACTAAGCCGTATGCAAAATACTTCAAAGAAATATCAAAGGGGATTCATCAACTAGCGTCAGGTGATTTCTCCGAACGAGTAGATATACCCTCCAAAGATGAATTTGGGATGATTGGTCATGATCTCAATCTAGCCATTGAGAATATGCAAGAAGCCATTGAGCGGGGAGACATTGCCGAGAGCAGTAAAGATCAACTCGTGTTGAACCTGGCGCATGATTTGCGTACACCCCTAACCTCGGTTATTGGCTATTTGGATTTTATTTTGAAAGACAATCAATTAACGCCTGAACAGACCAGGCATTACACGACGATTGCTTATACCAAATCTCAACGTTTAGAAAAATTGATCGATGAGCTGTTTGAAATTACAAGAATGAACTATGGCAAGCTTAAGCTTGAGAAATCCTCGATTGATCTCAGTGAGCTTCTCTTACAATTAAATGAAGAATTATATCCAGTCTTTGAGAAAAATGGACTAATCTCCAGAATGGATATGACACAACCTCTGATGATCTACGGTGACGGGGAATTGTTAGCACGTGTATTTGAGAACCTTCTTACGAACGCGGTCCGATACGGAAACGATGGTCAATTTATTGATATTCACGGTTACTTGGACGCTAACGAGGTAGTCGTTGAAGTAATCAACTATGGAAATTGTATTGAGCCGGAAGAGCTGCCACGAATTTTTGATATGTTTTACACGGGTGATCGTGCACGAACACATCCAACAGGAAGTACGGGACTTGGCTTGTTTATTACTAAAAATATAGTAGAGCAGCATAATGGAGCCGTGTCTGTGCAAAGCAGTGTGGTGCGGACAATCTTTGAAGTGAGACTCCCGAGAAACAGTAATTGAAGACCATTTCTATATGATGAAGTACCAACCTAAAGAGGATTCGTTGGTGGGTGATATCTAAAAATCGTCCACCTTTGAAATCCTCTTAAAAACATGATATAATTAGCTTGCTAATTAATTTGTAAGGTGGTTCGGGGGAACAAGCTGTGATTGAAGATGAGATAAGAGAACTACTGGATAGAATTTCAGCGGAAATGCGTAGAGATTATGCAGCATTGCTTAGAGAATTTAATCTTCATGTGGGCCAAGAACAGTTATTATGCCGGTTATGGAGATCAGATGGAATGACACAGATCCAGTTAAGCGAAAGTCTGAATTGTGAGCCTCCAACTATTACGAATATGGTGAAATCACTTGAGAGTCATGGGTTTGTTGTTCGAAAAAGAGATCCTGAAGATGGCAGAGTAAGCCGAGTGTATCTAACTCCAGCCGGACGTAATCTTTGTGAACCTGTGGAACGTATATGGAATAAGCAATTGGATAAATTATTAACAGGAATTTTACCCGAAGAACGTTTATTATTAAGAAGGCTTATGAAACAGATGGCGGATAATTTATCTTGAATCTGGCATTACTCACCACATCCATTAGCAAGCTAATCAAAACTTAGAAAAGAGGAACATAGATGATTAACAGTTTGACTCGTATTAATGAACTAGCCAGGAAAGAACGTGAAGAAGGTCTGACAAAAAGTGAATGGGTTGAACAGATCGCTTTGCGTGAAGATTATCTACGTGAAATTCGTGGACAAGTTCGTAACAGTCTATCGGGAGTAACGATTGTAGATCCTGAGGGAAATGATGTTACGCCTGAAAAAATTCGTTTATCGCGTAAAGAAACTTTGAACTAATATTTAGTTCATGAAGTGAATTTACACCTTTAGAATATCGTTGAATGGTCTTATGGGCTAATCAGCGAATATCTAAAGGTGTTTTTTTATGATATCAAATGGACGAAAGTGGAATCATATTTATAAAAGTTATCTTAACGGAAGCTTAATTTGATTTTGTTAGCTGATGCTGAAAGTTAAGGTTCACTTAAACTTGCGTTTCACAGGATCTAAGACTGGATTGTTAGAATGAAATGGACAGAAGAGAAGATATAAATATGTGGGGAGCGGGAATTACATGATGAAAAAGACATTTTTCTTTTTACTGAAAGCAATAGGAGTTATAGTCATAGCCATAGCGCTTTTTCTAGCCATTGTTTTTACTGTTAATGTGATCTGCAACAAAATCGAGAAAGGAAAAATTGAATCCTATGGCCAGCTAATACCTGTAGAAGGAAAAAACATGAATGTTATGATTCAAGGTCAAGGTGAAGAAACGGTAGTGTTACTACCAGGTTTCGGAACGGCAGCCCCAGGAATTGATTTTAAACCGCTAGTTGACGAGCTATCTCCATTTTACAAAGTGGTAGTGATTGAGCCGTTTGGGTATGGGTTAAGTGATATCACTGAAAAAGAACGAACGGTCGATAATATAGTGAGTGAACTTCATGAAGCTTTACAACAATTAAAAATAGACCGTTATATTCTGATGGGGCATTCTATTTCTGGAATTTATGGTCTGGACTATGTGAACAAATACAAAAACGAAGTCAGTGCATTCGTGGGGATCGACAGCAGTGTACCGGCACAAGGAGCAGGCGAGGCGCTTCCAACTGCAGCCTTAAAATCACTTAAACAATCAGGTTTCTACAGATTGCTGGTTAAACTCTCGCCTGATCAAATCATTGCACCCGATGTTGATGCTAAAACGAAAGAACAAAATAGAATGATTACGCTTAAAAACATGATGAACCCAAACATCATTAACGAAGCAGAGCATTTCCCTAGTAATTTTAAAGCTACCGAAACATTAAAGTTTCCTAAAGATCTTCCTGTACTTTTCTTCTTAGTGAAAGATACTACGGATGTTGAGGGCTGGGAAGCTTTACACGAAGAACAGATCAAAGATTCATTACATGGGAAGATGATGATGTTTGAAGGCGATCATTATTTACACCATACCCGATCGAAAGAAATCGTGGAGAACTTCAGAAACTTCATGAGTGAGATAAAATAAGAGTGAATAAGAGAACGTCGAACGATTCGTTTAGTGAATCTTTCGGCGTTTTTTTTATATGAATGATAAGCAATAAAAAATGATGATTGATCAACGCAATTGTGGGCATTCTAATCCTTAATCTTTATTATAGGAAGGACTACAATAGCATGTGCGGAATAGCAGGAATCTTAAAATATAATGGACAACCCCCGCAAGAAGAAACCTTAAAACAAATGACAGGCGCAATGAATCACCGAGGTCCTAATCATGAAGGCGTATGGCTCGATTCTCGAATTGGGCTCGGTTTTCGTAGGTTATCCGTTATAGATTTACGTGATGGAAATCAACCGATGACGAATGAAGATCGTTCCCTTTGGATTGTTTTTAATGGTGAAATCTATAATTATAAAACACTACGAGATCAGCTTAAGCTGAAGGGACATCATTTTCAAACACAATCAGATACAGAGGTTATCTTGCATTTATTTGAGGAATACGGTAAGGACTGTGTCCATCATTTACGAGGAATGTTTAGTTTTGCGATTTGGGATGTTAAGGAACAGACGCTTTTTGCTGCCAGAGATCATTTTGGCATCAAGCCTTTTTATTATTACAAAGATGAGAATAACCTTTTATTTGCTTCGGAAATTAAAAGCATTCTTGCAGTGCAAGGGGTACCCAGAAAGCTTCAATATCAAAGTTTATTTAGCTACTTAACTTTTCAGTATGTGCCGCAACCCGATACGATGTTTGAACATATTCATAAATTAGGACCTGCAGAGCGAGTATTTGTTAACGCTGGTGGTGAAATGAAGATCGAGAAATATTGGGAACCCCATTTTCATCCGGTAAAACGATCTTTAGCAGACTATGCGGAGGAAATTCAGTGGAAATTGAAAGAGTCTGTAAACCTTCATTTACAAAGTGATGTGAATAGAGGGTGTTTTTTGTCCAGTGGAATTGACTCCACAGCTATAGCTGCAATGATGAAAGCAGAAGAATCAACAAAGACCTTTTCGATTGGATTTGAAGGGGTAAACAATGAAACCATCATTGCAAATCAAACGGCAGCCAAACTGGGTACGGATCATTATTTTCACATCTTATCTGAAAAAGATTTCTTTGAGAGTATACCGAAAACGGTATGGCATCTAGATGAGCCTGTTGCGGATCCTTCCGCCATCGCTCTTTATCATCTAAATCAGCTTGCTAAAGATCATGTTACGGTTGTCCTATCAGGTGAGGGCGCTGACGAATTATTCGGAGGATACAGAATCTATAGAGAGCCAGATGCATTAAGACCCATCACTTGGATGCCCAACTTCATAAAGGATTCGTTACGAAAATCATTAACCATTTATCCATATCATTTTTATGGCAAAAATTATTTACTGCGGGGGCTGACACCTTTAGAGGAACGCTTTTTCGGTAATGCTAATATCTTTAACAAAAGTGGAAAGATGAACTTGCTCCACGAATCGGTACATGCTCAAAATAACTTTTTACATCCTACGGATATCGTTAAGCCTTTTTATGATAAGACAGTGCACTTGGATCCAACAACAAGAATGCAGTTTATTGATATGAATTTTTGGTTACCTGGCGATATTTTGTCAAAAGCAGATAAGCTGTCTATGGCACATTCATTGGAATTAAGAGTCCCATTTTTAGATAAAGAGGTTTTTGAAACGGCTAGTAAAATTCCAGTTTCCAATCGGATTGGCAAAAATACAACAAAACTAGCTTTGCGTAAAGCTATGGAAGGAATCGTTCCGGATGCTATTGTGAATCGCCCAAAACTAGGGTTTCCCGTACCGATCCGTGATTGGCTTAAGACCCCGATTTCAGATATAATGTTTGAGCAAATACGCTATAGTGGTATTGAAGAAATATTCAATATGAATATCATCGAAGAAATGTTTATTCAGCATCGGAGTAATAAAGGTGATTATTCGCGTAGAATCTGGCTAATTTACATTTTCTCAGTGTGGTACACGCTTTTTATGAAAGAAGACTTGAAGCCATTAAGCAGTGCTGCATTGTAATGGCATCGACGATATTGTAACGATGATTACGATGGGGGGTTGCTAATGGACATTTAAGAAATGCGAAAAACATTCCATTAAGTGAACTCCGCAATCGAATCAATGAAATCCTACCCAGCGTAAACCAATTGTGAAATAGTTCAAATTTAAGTAAAAATGCTGTTGACTTTATACCCCATAGGGTATAAGATAAGTTTTGTAAGAACGTTAGCGAATATTAATAAAGAAGGGAGTGTGTGTATGACATACGATAGCAAAGTGATGAATCGTGTCAAACGTATGGAAGGTCAAATAAGAGGCATCTTACGTATGATGGATGAAGGTAAAAATTGCAAAGAAGTCATTACACAACTTTCCGCTGTAAGATCTGGATTAGACCATACGATTGGTGTCATTGTAAGTGAAAATCTTGTAGAATGTGTGCAAAATGCGGAAGGCGATCAATCTATAATGAATGATTCTATCCAAGAAGCAGTTAATCTACTCGTAAAAAGCCGATAATTTTCGGCTTTATATTTTTAGAAAATTTATACCCCTACCAGTATGGGTAAAGGAGAGCGAAATGGAAAAGAAAAGAACGACGATTGTATTATTTAGTGGAGACTATGATAAGGCGATGGCTGCTTATATTATTGCAAATGGTGCTGCGGCTTATGATCATGAAGTAACTATCTTCCACACATTTTGGGGAATTAATGCAGTGCGTAAACAATCACCAGTTGAAGTAAAAAAAGGATTTTTAGAAAAAATGTTCGGTATGATGATGCCACGTGGCGCTGAACAACTAAGCCTTTCCAAAATGCAAATGCTTGGTATGGGTCCGAAAATGATCAAGCATGTCATGAAAAAGCATAATGCATTGACATTAACACAACTCATTGATATGGCCCAGGAGCAAGAAATTAAGCTAATAACCTGTACGATGACGATGGATTTATTGGGTTTACAAAAGGAAGAATTATTGGATGGTGTTCAGTATGCGGGTGTAGCAGCATATCTGGCTGATGCAGAAAATGGAAATGTCAATCTATTTATCGGCTAAGGGAGGTGAATAATGGAGGCAGCAATTGTTATTGGTATCCTCATGTTATTTATTATTTGGCGCAAGTTACCATCAAAAGGCGTAAAGAGGATTACAGCCCAGCAGCTGAAGACGATATTAACTGACAAAGATAAAGTATTTATCGATGTTCGAACTCCAGGTGAATACAGTGGTCGTCATATAGTCCAGTTCAAAAATGTTCCACTTGGTTCTGACTTGTCAAAGTTACCTAGAGGTAAGGATATAGTCGTCATTTGCCAAAGTGGAATGCGAAGTAATCAAGCATGTAAACAATTAAAGAAATTAGGATACGATAACGTTACTAATGTCCATGGTGGCATGAACGCGTGGAGAGGATGAGGGGAATGAAAGAGATTACCGTTCAAGAAGTTCAAAAAAGCATAAAAAACGGGGAAAAGCTAAATCTGATCGATGTTCGTGAGGTGGCTGAAGTACAAGAAGATCACATTCCTGGAATTATCAATATTCCATTAGGTTTACTTGAGTTTCGCTTACAAGAGTTAAACAAAAACACACCATATATTATCATATGTCGTTCAGGTGGACGTAGTGGGCAAGCTACAGAATTTCTAACTTATCACGGCTATGACGCTACAAATATGGTCGGTGGTATGTTGGCCTTTAAAGGTAATGTTGAATAGCTTTAAAATATCATTCAAAAATATAACATAGAGTTTTAGGAGGGTTTCAGAATGGCAGTTAAAGCGGATGTTATGTTAGATGCAAAAGGTCTAGCATGTCCAATGCCAATCGTGAAAACGAAAAAGGCAATGAACGATTTAGAAGAGGGTCAAATATTAGAGGTGCAAGCGACAGATAAAGGATCTAAAGCCGATCTTGCAGCTTGGTCAGAAACGGTTGGTCATCAATATATAGGTACAACAGAAGATGGAGATGTGTTATTTCATTACATTCGTAAATGTTCAAATGACGCAATGGTAGAAAAGACACATGAGCAGATCATAGATAATGAAGAGTTAGTTTCGCGTGCAGCAAATGGCGGATATATTCTGGATGTACGTGAAGAGGCGGAATATGCATTTGGTCATATTGAAGGCGCAAATTCAATACCAATGGGTGAACTTGAATCTCGTATGAATGAGCTTGATAAAAATCAAGAAATATATGTGATTTGTCGTACTGGCAAACGCAGTGATCTCGCAGCACAAAAGCTTGCAAACCATGGATTTGAAAAAGTGTATAACGTCTTGCCAGGTATGACAGGTTGGACTGGCGACTTAACAACATCAATATAAATTTTGGAGGGTTAAATATGTCAAACAAAGTAGCAATTATCGCAAGTAACGGTGGTATATTCGACGCCTATAAAGTATTTAATATCGCAACAGCAGCAGCAGCTTCAGATAAAGAAGTAGCTATTTTCTTCACATTTGAAGGGCTAAATTTGATTCATAAGCAAGGAATGCACGGGCTTTCCATGCCAGCTGGTAAAGAATTTATGGCCGAAGGATTTGCTAAAGCGAATGTTCCAGCGATTCCTCAATTAGTTGAAATGGCACAAGAGCTGGGTGTAAAATTCATTGCTTGCCAGATGACTATGGATGTTATGAGTCTAACAAAGGATGACTTTGTAGATGGTATTGAAGTGGGTGGAGCCGTTACATTCCTTGAATTTGCCAAAGATGCCGCTCCATCATTAACTTTTTAGAGTAAAAGCAATGACTTAGTGAGGGATTTATTCTCTCACTAAAAAAATAACAAAAATTATACCTACGGGGGTATTTGAAAATGACAGTAATGAAATGGACAGGAGCAGATGTTGCTCGTAAAGTAATTGAAAATCAATCATTATTCATTTTGGACGTACGTAATGCAGATGCATTTGAAGACTGGAAAATTGAAGGACATCAATTCGAATATCTTAATATTCCTTATTTCGAATTATTAGATGGTGTAGAGGGTATTTTACCTCAAATTCCAACCGACAGAGATATATTAGTTGTTTGTGCTAAAGAAGGCTCCTCGATTATGGTGGCTGAAATGTTGAATGAAGCGAGTGATGCTCTATCTGTTAGTTATTTAGAAGGCGGTATGAAATCTTGGAGCAGTTATTTAGAGCCAATAAAAGTAGCTGATCTTTCTGGTAGCGGTGAATTATATCAATTCGTACGTCTAGGAAAAGGTTGTCTTTCCTATATGGTAATTTCTGAGGGTGAAGCAGCACTTATTGATGCCGTCAGATTTACGGATGTATTCACAAGCTTTGCAGAAGCGAAAAATGTAAAAATTAAACACGTATTCGATACGCATCTACATGCTGATCATATTTCAGGCGGGCGTTCTATTGCAGAGGCTACGGGTGCAACATACTACTTGCCTTCGAAAGATGCAGAAGAAGTCGTGTTCGATTATACACCTCTTGAGGATGGATTAACGGTTCAAATCGGTGCTTCTAACATTGATGTAGGTGCACTTTATTCACCAGGTCATACGATCGGATCAACTTCTTTTGTAGTAGACGATAAGTATCTGTTGACGGGTGATATTCTATTCATCGATTCCATAGGTCGTCCTGACCTTGCTGGTCTTGCGGAGGATTGGGTAGGAGATCTTCGTGAAACATTATATCGTCGTTATAGAGAACTAGCAGAGGACTTAATTGTTCTACCCGCACATTTTATGATCATTGATGAATTGAATGAAGACGGGACGGTTGCCAAACGATTAGGTGATTTGCTGTCTGAAAATCATGGTTTGAATATTGAAGATGAGAGTGAATTCCGCAGTATAGTAACTGATAATTTACCACCACAACCGAATGCTTATCAACAAATTCGTCAAGTGAATATGGGGAAAATCACTCCGGATTATGATGAACAAACCGAAATGGAGATTGGTCCAAACCGCTGTGCAGTTCGTTAATTCATTAATATGATCTAAGCAGCTTCCAAAAAAACGAAATGGGGTTATTTAAATGAAAGTCGACAAAATAATAGATGCAAAAGGACTAGCATGTCCTATGCCAATCGTTAAAACAAAAAGGGCAATGGATTCCGTTGCTTCAGGTGAAGTAGTAGAGATTCATGTGACGGACAAAGGTGCACTTTCAGATTTTCCAGCTTGGGCAAATGCAGGTGGACATACCATTTTAGAACAATCAGAAGACGCTGGTGTATTCAAATTTTATATAAAAAAAGCGTAATGTAATTCTTTTAGGCGGGTTTTCGATCATCGAAGCCCGCCATCTTTATAGAAAGAAGGGGAAAGTGTGGATATCACATTTATTGTTGTTATATTTTTAATTGGTTTTATCGGCTCATTCGTATCAGGAATGCTTGGCGTTGGAGGATCGATTATTAAGTACCCAATGCTCTTATATATCCCACCACTATTTGGAATAGCAGCCTTTACAGCACATCAGGTTTCAGGGATTAGTGCGGTACAAGTATTGTTTGCATCAATTGCTGGCGTTTGGGCTTATCGTAAAGGTGGCTACCTCAATAAGTCACTGATCATCTATATGGGTGGATCTATATTACTTGGAAGCTTTATTGGTAGCTTTGGTTCTTCGTATTTATCAGAGCAGTCTGTAAATGTTGTATATGGAATGCTCGCTACAGTCGCGGCAATTATGATGTTCATACCTAAAAAACAAATAGATGATATTCCATTAGATAAAGTAACATTTAATAAAACTTTAGCCGTAGTTCTAGCGATGATTGTTGGTGTAGGGTCTGGTATTGTTGGAGCTGCAGGTGGATTCTTACTTGTGCCTATTATGCTGGTTGTGCTTAAAATTCCAACACGAATGACGATTGCAACGAGTTTAGCCATTACATTTATCTCCTCTATAGGAGGAAGTGTTGGTAAGTTAATGACAGGACAAGTCGATTACTTGCCAGCAATTATTATGGTTATTGCTAGTCTTCTGGCAGCACCACTGGGAGCTAAAGTCGGTAAAAAATTGAATACCAAAGCTTTACAAGCTATCTTAGCGATATTGATTTTAGCTACTGCTATTAAAATATGGATTGACTTATTATAAAGGTAAGTCTACTATCTAGTGCTTAATGCGAATTTATTTGTAATATAGGAAACTTGGAGGAGATGACGCCTGAATTGTACAGCGTCATCTTTTTATATTCATTTCATAACGATGATCACATTTTGATCAGGAACATCTGGAGATAAAAGGAGGATAATAGTTATAAAATTTCTGTCATTAGGTCCATTCTTAATAAATGTTGAAATCCTCTCGTTAATGTTATCGACTTTCGCTGGATATATGGCCTTGAAATACCGTTTGAGCAAGGCAGATGTGAAGGAAGATATAAGTGATAAGTATTTTACTGCACTCATTATTGGTTTCTTTGTATGGAAATTCAGTATTGTTCTATTTGATCCGATGTCAACGTTCCAAAAACCGTTGTCACTTCTCTATTTTAATGGAGGTAATAAAGGAATTGGTTTGGCTGTCGTGATTACGATTATATTTATTGCGATTCGTACACGATTGGACGGTACTTCCATCATGATGAATCTGGATGTGTTGGGTACGGGATGGATAGTTAGCAGTAGTGTATATCATCTATTTCTTATTTTCGCAGATAGTACTAATTTACTATTTCACAGCTTGTATTTTTCAATGAATATTGGGTTTGCTGTTTTTCTTTTCAAGAAGAAAGAGGCAGTAGGGAATTCGGTAGTAGTCAATCAATTTATCGTATGGATTAGCTTGGGGATGATAGGCATATTATTCACCAAGGATGGGAGAGAACTATTTGTTTTGGGGTTTACAAAGGAACAAATGCTGTTCTTTGTCGTGTTCATCATTTCCTATATAGTAGACAACGTAATGAATAAGGGAAAAGGGGGCTCTTGAATGGATAGTCCAACAATAGCTGTTGCTCTTATAGCAGGGGTGCTTTCTTTTCTTTCTCCGTGCATATTTCCACTGATTCCGTCCTATGTATCTCATTTGACTGGTTCTTTCGTACAAGACAACAGAATCAACGTAGAGAAAAAACTACTCTTGACAAGATCCATCAGCTTTATTCTAGGGTTCAGTGTAGTATTTGTCGTTATGGGAGCATCTGCTAGCTTCATTGGTCAATTTTTTGCGGGAAATAGAGAAGTGGTTGAGAAAATAAGTGGTCTGCTTATCATTGTTTTTGGATTGCAAATGGCCGGAATTCTATCACTTCGTTTTCTCATGGTAAATAAGAAATGGGGCAATACAGGAACAGCAAAGAAGGGGAGTTTAAGCTCTTTTGTATTGGGACTAGCCTTTGGTTCAGGATGGACTCCCTGTGTAGGACTAGCATTATCCTCCATATTGTTGCTTGCTGGATCGACAGAGACGATGTATAGCGGAATGTTTTTATTATTTGTTTATTCCATCGGATTAGGGATTCCTTTCCTGTTGTTATCCATCATGTTGACTTATTCGTTGGGAATCTTGAAAAAAATTAATCGTTGGTTACCCTTGCTATCCGTCATTAACGGCTGGATCCTCGTTGTTATGGGCTTGTTGTTATTCACGGGGCAATTGCAGAAATTAAGCGCCTATTTCGCCCAGTTTACAGTATTTACTTATTAAAAAAGGGGTGTATTATGAAGAAAAATATGTTTGCACTCATAGCGATTATACTATTATTTACATGGGGGATATTCGATTACAAGAAGAGTCAATCAGGTCAATCGAATAACATCCAGCAGGAGCAATCTATCGAGGTGGTAGGGATAAAAAAGGGTAACGAAGCCCCGGATTTTGAACTGCTGAATTTGGAAGAAAAGCCAGTGAAGCTTTCTGATTTCAAGGGTAAAAAAGTAATACTGAACTTCTGGGCTACGTGGTGCCCACCATGTAGAACTGAAATGCCCTATATGGAAAAGTATTATAATGATTACAAGGATGATACAGTGGTTTTGGGTGTGAATTTAACCAATACGGAAAAAAATAGAGCTAATGTAACAGGTTTTATTGAACAATATGGATTAAGTTTTCCCGTTGTGATGGACAGTGAGGGCGATGTGAGTAGCAAGTACCAAGTAGTTGCTTATCCTACATCTTTTATAATAGATTCTCAAGGCATTATTCAAGAGATCTATCAAGGCGCTGTCAATTATGATTTAATTAAAAAAGCATTGTCTAACGTAGATTAAATAATGAGAGCTTAATTTAAAGCGGCGTAGCCAAGT
>NZ_CDRJTB010000042.1:0-56217 GCF_976954365.1 Paenibacillus sp. Marseille-Q9583 | reverse complement strand
TGATTAGTCTTATAACGGTAGTATTCAGTCGGTACTTGCTGATGGAATGCTATCTTTATATAAAATTTACATAAAAGGAGAATGAACAGCATGCAGAAATTTGTTCCAAAGCGTTATGTCGGACTGTTGCTCACATTCATGTTATGCGTGACGGCCCTCATCACGCCTCTCTCTAGTAACAAAGTTCAAGCCGCAGAGGCAGAACCGGAAACAACCATAACACTGCTCGGAACGTCGGATATCCATGGAAGGTTTATGCCTTGGGATTACGCGCTTGACGGCCCGAACAAGACGGGCAGCTTGACTCAGCTGTACACGATTGTCAAAAAGGTTCGTGAAGAGAATCCGAACACGATTTTGCTTGATGCAGGAGACATGATACAAGATAACTCTGCAGAGTTGTTTAATGATCAACCGAAGTCACCTATGATGGTAGCTATGAATGAGATGAACTATGACGCATGGGTAATGGGAAACCACGAGTTCAATTTTGGGCTTGATGTGTTAGAGAAAATCTCCTCGCAATTTAAGGGACAACCCTTAGTTGGAAACGTATTCAAAGAAAATGGTGACCGGTATATGCCGGCTTATACCATTATTGAGAAGGCCGGGGTCAAAGTTGGCATTATCGGCATGAATACACCTATGATTACTGAGTTTGAAAAGGGAACCGACCACTTAGACGGAATTATCGTGAAAGATCCTGTAGAAGAAACAAAAAAAGCTATCGCTGAGCTAAAAGGCAAGGTGGATGTTATTGTTGGTCTCATGCATATGGGACTAGATAATGAGAATGGAAAAGCAGGTACAGGTGTAACGGATATCGCGAATGCGAATCCCGAACTGACTGCTATTTTCGCTGGACATATGCACACCCTAGTTGAATCGAAAACAGTGAACGGCGTGCTCATTTCTGAACCTAATAAATATGGATCACATATTTCGCGTATCGACCTGAAGTTCACGAAGCAAGGCGATAAAGTGGTTCTGAAAGACAAACAAGCAAAGGCGCTGGCAGTAAAATCCTCTGACGGTTCGTTTGAGGAATCCGATGCTGGACTAGAAGGCATTTTACAGCCATTCCACGAGTTCGCACGTGCGGACGCGAATACCATTGTCGCTGAACTGAAGGGAACAAACCTTGTCCCATCCAATGAAATGAAAGGCATTCCTGCTGTTCAAACCCAAGAGACGCCGTTATCGGACTTCTTCAGCGAAGTGATGCTTCACTATAGCAAGGCCGATGTCGTCGCCCACCAGATTGATAATGATAAGGCTAAACTAGACGTTGGGCCGATTAAGAAAAAAGATATTGCTTACAATTATCAATTCGCGCTTGGTGAAGTTACGGTGTATCAGGTAACAGGCAAAGATTTAAAAGACTATATGGAATGGGCAGTAGGTTATTTCAACTCGACGCGTCCAGGCGATGTAACCATCAGCTTCGATTCCAAGAGACGTGCCTCGAAATACAGCACCAATGATTTCTTTGGTGGCGTATCTTATGACGTTGATTTATCCGAGCCTTATGGAAGCAGAATTAAGAACCTGAAGTATGCGAGTGGGATTTCCGTGAAAGCAGACGATACGCTGAAGCTTGGAATGAACGCCTACCGAATGGAAGCCCTGAAAGCTAAAGGTGGCGCTCTGGAAGGAAGAACATTCAAGCAGCTCTGGTCTTCTAAAGATGCTACTGCCTATGGCGAAGATAAAGGTACCATTCGAAATCTCTCAATCGCTTATTTGAAAGATGTAAAAAAAGGCGTGTACGAACCAACAATCCATCATAATTGGAAAGTGACAGGTGTCGATACGACAGCACCAGCACGTGCAGATGTTGTGGAGTTAATCAATGATGGTATTCTATCTGTTCCAACAACGGAAGATGGTAAATATTCCAATATAGCTTCTATTAACATTCTAGATGCGGTAACGCAAGAAGAAATCGCTGCGCTCTCTACAAAAGCGAATGTAAACCAAGCGTTGTTCTCCGACGTAAAAACCAAAGGTGATTTCTATCAAAAGCTGAATCAAGCGAGAAAAACCTCATCGGATGTAGTAGTTAAAGAACAACCTAAACCTAGTGAACCTGCAGTTGTTGAAGAGCAGGCTAAACCAAAGCAAGTTCTACCTGTACAAAAACCTGCGGATAAAGCAGAGAGACTAGCTAAAGTTACAGCGTATTTCTTGAATGTACGGGCTAACGCCTCATCCACTGCAAAAATTTATACAGCAGTGCCTAAGGATACCGTCTTGGAGGTACTAAGCACCGATAAGTATGGATGGGTGAAGATTAACTTTAACGGCAAAGAAGCCTATGTGTACGGACAATATGTAAAAATGTTGCCTTAATCATAGCTGTGAAGTGCAATCTTAACCAAAAAACCAGCAAATCTCCTTTGACCGGAGACTTGCTGGTTTTTATTTACGGTCGATTCCTCCCCTTTGATGAACCGCAACGCCATCTGCCGGCTTTGACCTAGCGTGTTATTGATTACGATTGATCCTCCATCGCTCCATGATTGTTTTAGCAATGGCAAGCCCCATTTCTATAACTTGGTGCCGAACTTTTTAAAAAGGGGATTGGAATCATTACGTAATTCGGGCTGCTTCCTACTATTCTGTTGACACTCTTTGGGAGTGTTGCAACAGATAGATATATTAAAAAAGCCATCGTTGGTGCAACGGCTTTATGATCAGGACTCTGTTGTATTATATAGGCCTGCCCAAGTAAGTTACTGGAGATTTAGCTTGATAAATTTGTTGGATGACCATTTTGGCATAAATTTTCTGAACAGTTTTCTCAGCCGAATCCCAATTCGTGTTCAGTGGAGCTGTTAGCTTTTTGAGGATTAAATCAGCTTCGAGAGACGTATTTTTTGAAGTTTTTTACTTTTATAACTTTAACACTTTTGGATAAAAGCTTCTTGTCGCTGATGATCCAAGTGTGATCTTTGGAGTTTTTTCTACGAATTGCTGCGAAGTTATACCTGTTTCCTGCGTAAAGCTTAAAGCCATGTGCAGCGCAATCAGAACAGAACTTGACGCATTCCCCTCGGTTCCGATTTGGAAAAGAAATCTGTTCGAACACCTTGCGTTTAATGAGTAGGGTCGCACCTTGAAGATTGGTTACATATTTATTCTCCATACTGGGGTAACGAAGCAAAAGTAACTTCTTATCATTCAAATACATATAGTGAGCCCGTTTTCCAACGATATCTGCTTTAGTCTTATGGAGTATTTGCATGCTATCAGTTAAATAGTTGGAAGCGTAATAATCGTCATCATCAAATTTAGCGATATAACTATATTTCGCTAATTTCACACCGAAATTCAAACAAAATCCGAGGGAACGGTATTCCGGTACTTTAAAAACCCGTACATTCATATGTTTTTTTGCAGCAGTTATATAGTCATTGATCTTCAAACTATCATTATTTATGATAACGATAAGTTCTTTAGGACTGAAGTTCTGTCGTCGATAGTTATCAAACAGAGTATTTATACAGTCTGCTCGTTTCGTACAGGTCAGGATAGATACAGCAGATACTGTGGAATCAGTAGTCCTTTTCATAACTTGATCTTTGGACTACGTCCAACAAAGGCCTTATAATTTTTAATATTACGGATGATCTTATGGTTTGCTATTAAAGTGCTATCACTGATGATCCATGTGTGCTTTGAAGAGTTTTTTCTACGGATGGCTACGAAGTTATTCTTACTCGCAGAATAAACCTTATAACCTTTCTTTCTGCTTCTGCTGCAAAAAAGATCATCTTCACCCACGTTTTTATTAGGGAATTTCACATGATCGAATACTTTACGTTTGAAGACGAGTGTAGCGCCTGGGAGATGGGAAACTGTTCTATGTTCGTCATGTGCAAAACGAAGGATTAAAGTCTTTGAACCACTTAAATACATATAATGAGCTCGTTTTCCAAGAATATCAGCATTTGTTCTATTTAATGTCTGAATACTTTCCGTCAAATAATGAGGGGCATAATAATCGTCGTCATCGAATTTGGCGATGGTATGATATTTGCATTTTGTTACGGCATAGTTTAAGCAGGAACCCAGCGTTTGATGTTCTGGCTTACGAAATATCTTTATATTTTTGTGATTTTTAGCTAACTGTTGGTAGGGAGATAGTGGAATTGCATTGTTATTGATAATAATGATGAGTTCTTTTTGGGCATATCGTTGTCTGTTGTAATTTTGGAGTAGGTTGTTTAAATAATTTTGACGATTTGTACAGGTAATAATGGAAACACCATTCATTTAACCAACCCCTCAGATGCTTTTTTTGGAAAAAGTCTCATAATACGATATGTCCAAGTTAGGATAGAGTAACGGCATATTAACCTCAGGGATGCAAAAATGGATTTTTATAAAGAACACAAAACCACAGTCATGACTGTGCTATCGAGATCTAGCTCAGCTTGAAGCAACAATACAGTATCTACTAGATAATAATTGGGAAAATGAAACTCTTGTTACCCAGAAAGTGAAAAGTAGGGAGACTCAGGACAAATGATCACTATAATGGAAATAAGAGACATACTTAGATACAATCTATAGGATATAAACAAGAATCAGTCTGACTAAGAAAGCGATTAGAGGAGGCCATCTCGTGGGAAGATCATTCGCAAATTTGCATATCAAGTCGAACAACATTGAGAAGACTGTCGGAGCATTAAGAGAGCTAAGCGAAGGGCATGCCACAGTATTAGGCAAGCCAAATAATGAGGCTCAAGAGTTCAATGTTGTCATGTACGTAAGCAAAAGCAACGAGTACTGGATCAGCGTGCTCCATGATTATTTTGTATGGGGTACGGTGAAGAAGATCGGCAAAATGCTGTCTCGGCTTATCGAGGAGCCAGTGATGACCGCCGGATATATAAATGAGGAAATATTCGAGTTGTCGTTGTTCGAGAATGGAGATATTGAGGCCGAAAGAATCTTTTGTGAACAGTGGACGAGGGATGAATATGAACAACTCAAAGAAGAGCGTCTTAACGATGACTATTTGCAGAAAGCGTTGGATATCCGCAATGAGGATTTTGACGACTTCATTAGCATTACGAGTCCGGCACAAGCCGTAGATAAGCTGTCAGAACTCGTAAGAATGTCATTATGGAGCGATTGGGAGTGGATCCCGCACGAAGAAACTCTCAAAGAACGATTTGCGAAATATGAATTTTGAAAATACATGAGCAAATGGCTAAGGTCATCTGAGATGACACTTTAGAACATGGCGGTGAGAGAAAAGAAATGGATAGATTAAAGAACAGCGGATTTTATAAACTTAGATTCTTCATAAGGCCGGAAGAGTTTGAAAGCGTTTTGAAGCTTTTTGAGCATAAGCAAGCGCAATTTCATCTAACCAATTATGCCCAGACAGAGCATGACCGGAATCAGGTGTATGAGGCGTATCAATTATTTTATCATTATTTTACGGCAGAGGAAAAAAGAAATGATGGTCACCCTTTCTTTGTTTATGCCATTTCTGTTGCGTCTGATAATGAAAGCTCCGGATTTTTTGCGAGAAATGAAGGTGTCCATTTTCCTTATTACGGACAATGGGCAGAGGATGAATTGCCGTGTATCTTGCTTTCATTTCCTAAAGGCTTTCAAATGGATTTGGAAGATGAGAACGGGAAGTATTATATCTATGAGGATATCAGGGATCATAAGCCGTTAACATATAAGTTTTTCGATGAAATAAAAGACTCTATTAATAAAATGACAAAGCCGCTTCGCTTCTCAGCGCATGACGCAGATGCTATGAAGGAGCAAAAGCCTTCTGTGCGTATAAGCCATGATGCGATTCACGATTTGAGCAAATCGTGGATTTTCAGTAAATACGGACTTGTGATCAATGGCAAAAAAGGAGGATTAATGGATGCGGAAAATATGGAAAAAAAGAATTCTGATCAATAATCCTGCCCTGCTGGACCGGGATCTGATCGAGCGGGATTTGCACGACGGTAACCAAGTGATTATTCAATTCTCTCACCCGGATTTTTATGGCTCCATATTGGAAGATGTGGATGAGCTTTGCGCGCGCTGGAATGAGGATTTCGGAGTACGTTTCTACGCCCACTATTCGCTGTCTTTTGATTGTCATACTCTCTTGCGGATTCCTCATGTGAAAATGCTGCACCTCGATAGTCTCACCCAGGCACATAACACTGAAGCATTGGCGAAGCTGGATCACCTGCGCAGTTTGAGCATAGGTATATACGAGCTGGAGAATTCGGAAATTCTGGGGATTGATACGTTGCACTCTCTAAATAAATTAAACATTATCTCGGATAAAAAGACCCTCAACCTGCAATATTTTAAAGAGTTCTCTGATCTGGAGGAATTGCATGTAGGGGGTAAGGTTAAAAACCTTGATGCTGTAGGTTATCTGAAGAACTTGAATTATCTTGCACTGCATTCGATCAGTAAACTGCCGTTACATTGTATTAACCGGCTAAGGAAGCTGGAGCACCTTCGCATTTTGCTTGGAGGCCGGGAGCATATTCAGGAAATTGAAGAGAATACAATCGAGAACCTGGAGATCACTAGAGTTCGCGGCTTCCATGACCTGACCAATATTACGGCCTTTCAAGGGCTGAAGAGGCTTGTTATTGAGGATCAGATCCAACTGCAGGAAATCAGCTTTAACCAGGAAATGAAGGCACTGGAGGAACTTTCTATTAGGAATTGTAAAGGCTTAACCCGTTTGACGGGAATGGAGCAACTGCCTTTGCTGCACACACTTCGTATTCTCAAGACGGCAATCGATTTTGACTCCTTTATCCATCAGAAACTTCCAAATTCTTTATCTTCAGTGGAGTTTGCAACTTTCAAAAGTAAAGCAGACCGGGAAATACAACAATCTTTAGCAGAATTGGGTTTTCAATAAAAGGTAGGATCGTTCAGTTAACAGGAGGAGTATTTATGTACATCGTATCTCAGCCAAAACCGCTATCTGATGGACAGAACCAAGCCCTTGCGAAGGAAGACGTCACTGTTTATCCACAGGGCTACCTTCGGTTTTTGCGGCGATTCGGCGAAGGGACTTACAGAGGGTGGTTGAATGTTCAGCTTCCCGATGCGGAGGTGCTTAAACCTTTTGCCGAGTACGGATTATGGGAGCATGACGAAAACAGCCCCATTAGTGAACAACAGATCGGCGAGTGTATCGTTATAGGTACAACGGTGGACGGTGATTTTCTGGCTGTACATCCCCAGACAGCTGGGCTGCTCTGGCTACCCCGGCATGCGGAGCACGTAAAGGCGATTTCCCTGCAGGCACGTGAGCAGGAAGAAGAAGGGATGTACGCCTTGGTGCTGGATGAAATATATCGTCAGGTGTATGGAATCAGCCAAGGGGAGAGCATCTACTATGAACCGTGGACGGGCACTCGGAGCCATCTCTTTTTGCGTTTGCCACAAGGACAGGATCAGCTTACGCTGCCCGAACTGGCCGACTTATGCCAAAACGAATTTCCGCCGGATTTGTCCATTGAGAATGCCAATGCTTGTTTCCTGTTCTACCGGCAGCTGGGCGGCTATGTACGATTGAATTATGCCTACCAGCAAGAGGTGGCTGTCTTCTATGAACAGGATGCGGGGCAGGCGTTTGAAGTTATGGAGCAGTGGCTCTTGTCGAAAGGCTGCGAAGCGATCTCAGAAAATAACAGATGATCCGGATGCTCCTTAAGTGTGGGAGAGGGAGGTATGTATGAAACTAGTTTTTACTTTGGATACACATGGAACGTGTGTGGGTCAATTGAGAGATGAGCTGCTGCCCTTAGAGGAATTAGCAAATAGGTGGAAGTTTCCCTATGATATCTTTTTTGTATTGCGTGTTTTACCTGAAAGTTATGGTCGAACAACATCCAGACGTTTTGATAGCAGGGATCATACCCTCGAATTAGATATCAGCATAAGTTATGAACAGTACCAACGGATGTCCAAGCATGAGCAACGTGAGGTATTAGGCAGTCACCTTTGTAACTATTTGTCAGAGTCAGTCGCTAAATATAATAAGCATGCAGATAAGGAAACTCAAAATCAACTACTGGATCTGGTGAAAAAATGGATGCTTGAAAACAATTGGCTAAATGGAAAGTTAAATCAAGCACGGAAACTACTTTCGCAAGACATGGGTCTTTATGAAGTCAGCCAAAAATTGCAGATGCCATTAGAAGAGATTGAGTATATCCTTCTCCGTATGAATGACTATGAGCCAACTGACGTTCATCCTGATAACATTGTAGCAGGAAAAGCGCCGCCATATCATTTGTAGAAGATTGGAGAGATATCCAAAACTTACAATAAACCCATGTATAAGGAGAGGGGATCGAACTTATGTATGAGCGTTTGGCAGAAAAACTGAAAACGACCTCCGCTTTAAAATGGTTTCCTGGCCATGGTGCGGAAGAAAGCTGGATAGCAGAAGCTGAAGAGGAATTAGGATTCTGCCTGCCGCCATCTTATCGCTGGTGGCTGGTTCATTACGGTAATGCCCGGTTGGGAGACGGCAATATTCTAGCGATCGCAGCTCCGGAACATAGAGAGTATTACGACGGCGACCTTCTTTACATACATAGACTGAATAAAGCCGAGGAATGGTGGGTAGGTCGGTTTCCCCACAGACTGGACTTGTTCGTGCCGGATAGCGACGAGCTTTATTTTTTTGATACGTCTACTAGAGATAAACAGGGGGAATTTCCGATCATGTGTTATGATCTCATGAATGATTTGATCGACAAGTATGCTTCAACTTTTGCGGAATTTCTAGAACGGCTAATTGACGAGCGTTCTTAAATAACCTGAGCTGATCGACTAACGGAAAGGAGGACCATTATCATGAAGCCGATGCAAGAAATAGAGACGCTGGCGATAGAAATCGCCGCTGCTGCCAGAAAGTCATTTCGTGCTCTTTTTGAAAATGGCGAACATTATTATTACTGTACGCTACATACTACTGGCGAGGGACATGCGCCTAGCATCTCCGCCTGGTCGTGGGAAGCTTTGGAGATGGAATCAACCAGACAAGGAGACGAAAGTGACACACCGGGATCGACGATTGCTGAACTCATCAAATGGTCCTATGCCGATTCACCCTATTGTTGTTTCGGGGATGAGAACTTTGATCACGTTAAACAACGATTTGCTGAGCGTCCTTTCATTGCGGATCTTGAGAATGACGAAGGGAATCGTGAGTTTGATTTGAGGCTGAAGGCCATGGAGCTGGCAATGAAAATGCTTGATGATGAAGGCATGTTTGCCATGAATCAGCTGCGAGAGTCAGTATGTGTCCTTGTCGAAGTCATGCCGCCGGATGAGGTTAATACCGAAATTGCCCTACGTTTAAATCGGGCGGAATCACCGGTTATGCAAGCATGGTTGACGGAAGCGGCGGAGTAGAAGCTCATCTTTAAGGGAAGTGTCAAACCCTTAAAGGAAGGTGTTGAAAGACATTATGTTAAAGAAATTCGGACTAACAGCCTGTTAAATGATTTTACTTTCAGGAGTAGCAATAACTGCAAATTCATTAGCGGATTCTGTTACAAGAAAGACTCTGATTTGTAGGTGAGATTTATACAACGCACGGTGTGTTTCTACGGGCAGATCCATTAGGAGACGTTAGTCTCCCGTACTTAGGAATCTTGCCACTTTAGTCGCGAGTAGTTCAATCAGTTGCTGCCACCAGTGAAAGCCGGCAGTCTTAACAACAAACTAACCCACTCCTAGTAAGGTGTAATTAGTATATATTTTGCGACTGATCGGAAATCTAAAGCTGATTCTGAAGCCTGAATCTTGTGCTCTGATAGTTAGTAAAAAACGGGAGCGTATTAATCCGCGAATTAAACTGTTCAGTCTTGCCGTATTACCTGAATTAATTGCGGCAGTGACACGCGTTGCAAATGGAATATCAGTCGCCAACCTGAGGTATAAGGGAAGAATAGCTTGTACTACTACGAGATGTTCTCCCACTTTATACTTACTTTGAGCGGGGTCAAGAAAAAAACCGTTGACGTATAGTCGATCCCGCATAGGTGTACGAAAGCCGAAACTGTACCCTGATCCCAATTCTGCAATTGGGGCATGGCTTACCTTAATAAACAGTCTTTCCATCTGCACAAAATCAATCTTATTCACCGCTTGTACCCATGCAGCTGAGTATGCTGGATTGCGCACGATTTCGCGATAGAAGGGCAGCACATTTCGTATCGTTCGTCTTAAAATTGCAGGTGTTATAGATTCGTTTTGTTGTTTGCGAACGGGGAGTTGACGTTTTCTTTTCTTATTCAATATGCTTCCCACCTTGGAAATTCAGTTATCTGCAACATATGCTTTACCGGAAAGATGCGTTTGGACATTTCATCGAAAAAGCACTCAAGGCATGATGCGGCTGCCGGTAGGATCGATATTCATGAAATGAAAAATCATGAAACACGAGGACCCATCCTTGCCGTGCCTTCCATAAGGTAACATACATAGAATGCAATGGAAGAGCGATAAGGAGGGAGACGGCATGGTTTCGAGAAAACGACTTATGGCATTTATTCAGAATGCGGAAAAGGCATGGGAGAAAGTAGTCTTTTCGTATGATCTAAACAGTCCACCGATTCGAATCGGTGATTTTGATTACTACAGACTTCCCTTGCGGTTCTCGACCCGAATCAAAATTTTTCGGTATTATCGCCAATTTTGGAACAATGTGTACGCAAATCGTATGATCTGCTCCGCAGATTTTAAAAACATTCGAGGACGTCTTTACTCTCCTGATGCAGATACGGGGGGGGTTGCCTAGCAGAGTGTTGGGTTTGAAAATTATAAAACAGACAAGCACAAATATAATAGTTGATGCTATTCTAGGTATTCCAGGCGACTCAATCGCTGATGGGGAAACTATTCGTTATTTCATCTTGCGCAACCCATCCACCCAAGTACTTACGATCAATTTACGCAGAAGCCGATATGCCGATTACCGTTACGATCCATGCAAAAAAAAGAGTAGGATACTAAGAAGGAAAGAATAAAATAGCGCCTGTTATATAGGGAGATAAATTATTCATTGAAAAAACTGATTGCAGAAAGAAGAGCTAGAGCTTCTATATTGAGATGGATAGTAGCTAAATCGGTAAAATGAATTATTGAACTAACCAAAAACGTTACTTCAATAAAACAGCGACAGCCTAGGACTTTTTTCTCGTCCTGTGCTATCGCTGTTTTAATTTCTAGGTTCAGTATGAACCCCTTGTCATTAACTCCCTATCCCTTTAACGAACCGGACGTAATACCGTTAATGATATATTTTTGCATGAAAATGTAGAACAGAATGAGTGGTGCGACCGCTAGGAGCATCATCGGGAAGAAATTCGTCCAGTCCGTCGAGAATTGCCCAATATTGCGGAACACTTCTAAGAGTAATACACCCTTTGAACGGGATTGCAAGAACAAGAGCGGTGTCATGAAATCATTCCAGACTCCCAGCGTATTCACGATCGCTACAGTGGCAATCACCGGCATAAGCAGCGGGAATACAATCTGCAAGAAAGTTCTCCACACCCCACAGCCGTCTACTTTTGCTGCTTCTTCCAGTTCAAATGGAACGGTAGAACCGATAAAGCTTTTAATTAAAAAGATAGAGAGCGGGAGGCTGTAACAAATTTCTATAAGAATAACACCCGTGTGGGAATTCATAAGTCCAAGCTGGGATACTTGTTTATAAAGTGCCAAGATCCCCATTTGGTACGGTACCATCATCCCAACCATGAATAAAAGGAACACGAGGCGATTGAAGCGGTTCGTATGTCGTACCAAGCTGTAAGCAGCCATTGCAGAAAACATAACAATACCCGCGACGGAGGAAATCGTAATGAGAAGGTTATTTCCTAACACATGGAAGTAGTTCATTGCTTTAAAGGCGCGAACGTAGTTGTCGAATGTGATATTAATTGGAAGGCCCATCGGACTAGAGACTGCATCAGCTGGGGTTTTAAAAGTCGTGATAATCAAATAGTAAATAGGGATCAAAAAAATCGCGGCTATGACGATCAAGAGAATTTCAGTAACGGCAGACCCTTTAGTATATCGATTCATATTACCGCCGCTCCCACATTTTGATTAGTGTAAAGTGAAGAAAGGTGATGAAGCCAACGAGGATCACGAAGACGATTCCGAATGCGGCTCCGTAGCTATAGAAACCTTCACTGAGCCCTTTTTTGATCATGAGTGATACGATCGTTTCAGTAGAATACCCCGGGCCACCTCCAGTCAAGGCATAAACAATATCAAATACCTTCATCCCGCTTATCATCCCCATAACCGTATTGAAGGTGATCGCTGGAAGCAGTAGAGGAAGCGTGATATAACGGAACAATTGCCACCCGTTCGCTCTGTCGATCTTCGCCGCTTCATAATAATCTGTTGAGATGCTCTGTAAGTTGGCCAAATAAATAACCATTGTGTAACCCACCCACTGCCATACGGAGGCGATGATGACTGAGTAGAGCGCAAGACGCGGATCTCCGAGAAAATTGATGCGTTCGAAGCCAAGAGCAACTACTAGTTGATTAATCAAACCGAAGTCGGAAGGTGAGTACATAAAATTCCAGAGAAAACCGATAACTAATACGCTGAACACCGCAGGAAGGAAGAACGCAGCCCGCAGCAGATTTTTTGTTTTTAATTTTTTATTGAGAAATACCGCTAATGGAATGGCTAGCAAATTCTGTCCGAGCATCGCGAGTACTGCATAGATTAAAGTGTTGCTAATCCCTGTTAAATAGAGGGAATCTTTAAATAGAGCGATATAATTGTTTAGTCCAACATACTTGACAACAACGGGATGCACGTCTGACCAGTTCGTAAAGCTGTATACAGCGGTCTTTAACGTCGGATATATGAAAAAGGTACAATAAATAAGTAAGGCAGGAAGCAGAAGCAGAACATAATTGATTTCTCGTTTGAAAATGTTTGGTTTGTTCATATGCAACAACCTTTAGCTTATAGGATGTACAAGGAGCAAATCGCTTTGCCCCTTGTAATTTATACGACCTATTTAGATTTCTCCAACAGTTCAACTGCTTTTTTGTCTACCGCTTCTAGCACTTGTCGAGGCGTTTTAGTACCTGCTATGATTTCTTGAATACCTTTTCCTAGATCTGAGAAAGCAGGGCCAGCAACGCCCCAATTATTAACAGGGTACATGACATTGCCCGCCTTGAAAGCTTCTTGAGCACCGTTGTACTCTGCTGGCATTTCAAAAGTAACCCCTTTCAAAAAAGAGGAACCTCCTTTATTATCGACCCAGTAAGCATTCTGACCTTCTGGTGTAGATAACAGGTCAAGCACCTTGTACGCTGCATCCTTGACTTTGGACTTCGCATTCAAACCAAACGATACCCCTGGACCACCGACCATCCAACCCGGGCCACCTTTTGTACCCAGGTTCGGGAACATATCAATCTTCATGTCAGGCGCCTTTTGCTTAAAGGTTTCCATATACCAAGGACCTGCTTGGAACATCGCTGCCTTGCCACTTGTAAACTCGTCAATCGCTTGTTCTTCTTCAAGCCCAAGCATATCTTTGGTGAAGACACCACGTTTCAAGTATTCAGTCCATGTCGTCAAAGCAGGCTCCAGGGCATCGACCATTTTTGAGTTTCCTTTACCAAAATCATCGTTCCATTTTTTTCCTTCGGTTGTGCCGATAAATTCATTAAGTGCTAAACCAAGGAAGGACTGGCCTGCTACGTTAGGATTTTTTAGACCGATTGCTTGCGGTTTAATTCCATTTTTCTTAAGTACTTCAGCTACTTGGAAATACTCATCAAGCGTTGTTGGTACTTTTAGGTCATATTTGGCAAATAGATCAACATTATAGTAAATCCCGTTAAACCAACTAGCTTGCGGCAATCCGTACAGTTTATTATCAAATGTCGCGGTGGACGTGCCGGTTTCATAATACTTGCTAGCATAACGTTCTGTTAAATCTTCGAAATATCCTGTCTTGACGGTATTTGCATCGATTACTCCACCGATAATGTCAGGACCTTCGCCTGCTGCAAGCTGGGTCTTGATGACATCAACGTAAGTCTTGTTATCGATGAACTGATACTCCACATCTATATCGGGAAGTTTATCTTTGAATAATTGCAGAAGTGCCTTTACACTGTCTTCTTTGTTCCAATATGATAATCTAACCTTCACTTTTTTTACCGGTTCGGGAGCCTTTGATTCTTTCGGCGCCGCCGTTGTATCATTTGGTGTTGCACTTTCCTTTGTGCTGCTGTTGTTCGTACTGTTGGAACTGCAGCCTGTTATGAGGATTGACAAGGCGAGTAAAGCGGTAGTGGGAATTAACCACGTTCTCTTCATACAAAGACCTCCCAAATTTAAAATTTGTTTTGCGGTATAGATATCATTTTAATGTAATGCCATTTCCATCGAAATAACAGATTTTTGCGAAATCTAACAGAATCCATCTGACAATAGGGACCAGGGTCATGTGGTTAATGTAACATGGTAGGAATAGGAATGCCTAGTGTGCTATGCTTTGGTTTATAGTGAGTATCCTCTGGAAGTGAGTAAATACCACCCGCTAAACGGATAGGGGGAAAATATGTATCATATTCTAGTAGTCGATGATCAACAAGCCGAAATCGATGCTATTGAATGGCTTATTCAGAAGCATGCTCTACCCTTTTCTGTTGCTCAGGCCAACGATGGGGAAGTAGCACTGGAATATATTAGGGGCCATCATGTAGATCTGTTATTCACGGATATTCGCATGCCATTCATGGACGGTCTAGAGTTAATCAAGCAGGCAAAGATAGTCATTCCGGACCTTAAGGTGCTTATTTACAGTGCTTATGGGGAATTTGAATATGCACAAAAAGCGATTCAACTTGGAACCGTTAGTTATATGTTGAAGCCGATCGATGTGAAGGAATTCCTCAAAATATTCCAATCCATAATCGCTATACTAGAGGACGAACGACTTCAGAGAGAGAAGGACGAGTTGTTGATCAAAGGTTTTCATAAAGGAGTGGCGTATGAGAAAGAAAAGCTCCTGTTTGATCTCATTCAAGGTCGTGAGAGTGACGTCCATTACGAGGAACGAGCAGCTTTTGCTGGACTAAATCATCTGGAAAATAAGCGGATGTATATGATTATGATTGGATTGCAAAATCACTTTTTTGATCAACATCATACGGAAGCGTTTAAATTTCTTCAATCGACTAGTAAACATGAGATGCTTTTATTACATATCAATGAATACCAAAGCATCATGCTCGTCGTAATTGATCCCGCTTCAAAGAACAGCGATAACGGGCAAGAGCTTATGACTTATGGAGAAAAGGTTAAAGAATGGCTGGAGACTCGCTTCGACCGGCGATGTTTAATTATTGTCGGTAGTCCGGTAGATAAGCTAGAGGGGCTTCATGGCGAGTTCACCCAAATGGAAGAGTTAATGAATTTTCGGTTTTTTTTGGATAGAAGTGTCGTTTGTTCCAAAGATGCCGAAAGCATTCATGACCATATAGACGACGAATCGTTAGAGCTTATGCTTAAGGAGATTTATACTTCCATTGCACGAAATGAATATCGTACACTCGAGCATCAAATAGAGTATCTCATTGCGAGTATGCGAAATAGTAAGCGCTTTAGTTCTATGTATGCCAAACTTTTATTTACAGAAATTTTGAAAAAAGTAGTAGAGCTTCAAGGCAAAAAAAGCAGCAGTTTACTAAAGGAAGGTTTGGAGCGAATCGCACTTTGCAATTCAATTGCTGAGTTGAGGCAAGTCATTTTATCCGTTTTTCAGGAACATTTGCTGCAAATTAAAACGAATACAGATGATCAATGCCGCAAAGTAATTGAAGATGTACAGATACTCATCCAGATGGAGTACGGAAATGATATTGGGGTTGACTATTTAGCTAATCGTGTCTTTTTATCGCCAAGTTATTTAAGTTTCCTCTTTAAAAAAAGTACAGGTCAAAGCCTAATCAAATATATTACAGCTGTACGTATGGAGCGAGCGAAGGAGCTACTGCGAGATTCAACGATTAAAGTTGTTGATATTGCCAGTACAGTTGGATTTGCGAATACTTCCTATTTTAATTTAATGTTTAAGCAGCATAACGGCCTGACTCCTATTCAATATCGGGAGGGTGGCGGAAGAAGATGAGTCTGCTCAAATTTATTCGTAATATCCGCCTGCGTCAGAAATTATTGCTTTCATATGTGATTGTTATCTTCATGCCAACGATTGTACTGGGCTTGTATGCCTATCAAAGTTCCAAAGCTTCATTGAAAAGCCAGGTTGAGCAAAGCGCGGATAACGAGGCGAGGAAGCTGGCGTTAGAGATCAGTTACCGTCTTCAGAGGCAGGAGGTGTCAATGAAATCGATAGTTTTCCATCCTGCGCTTATTGATTTGATGAGTAACCCGGATCAGGATTTGTACGCTCAATTTAAGACGTTGAATGATAAAATTGAACCTATTTTTTTTAATTTAATGTATATGGTTGGGGATATGACTGAGATTATGTTGTATTCTGAGAATCGGCAATCCGAATTAGGAAACTTCATTACGCCTTCTTCAGCAGTTAAGGATAAGGATTGGTATGAAGCGACAAAGAGCAGCGAGTCAACGAAGTGGTGGTTCGAGGATGGAGAATTGTTTGCCACACGAGTGATTCGCGATATCGATCTTCAAATCGTGAGCGCTGAACTTTACGTCCGGTTTGATTACAATAAAATCTTTGGTGATTTCATTGGCAAGATGAATGAAGGTAGGGGCATCATTATTACCGATCAAAAGAATCAGCCGGTGTTAACAGAGCATGCCCCGCAGATGGATGATGTTCAGCTTCAATCCCTTTCAAGGAGTGGTACTTCAAAAGCAAGCTTAGGTGGCGAATCCTACCTAGTTATAAACAAAGATATTCCACAAACCGATTGGGTCCTGCATTATTTGGTTTCCGATAATCAATACAATACAGGCATTCGCAATATTTTAAGCGCCACGGGTATCATTGTACTCATCTGTATGGTTTTCCTCAGTATTATTATCTTCTTGTTCTCTGAGACGCTGTTAAGAGGAATCGAGAAATTAAACACCAAAATGAAGATGGTGGAAGATGGTGATCTTACAGTTGTTGTTTCCACGAATTCCAAGGATGAAATCGGGCAGCTTACCGATCGTTTCGGTTCTATGCTTAAACAAATTAATCAACTCATTTCGGAAGTATATCAAACAAAAGTCACGCAAAAGTCAGCTGAACTCAAAGCGCTGCAAGCTCAGATCAATCCTCACTTTCTATATAATTCTTTATCTTTAATTAATTCCAAAGCGATGCGAATCGATGCTCAAGAAATTAGTGACTTGGTAAATAACCTTTCTAGTTATTACAGAACGACTTTAAATAAAGGGAAGCAAATTATTGCGATTCAAGATGAATGGACTAACGTTCAAGCATACATACATATTCAATTAGCTATGCACAATTCAAGATTTGACGTAGAATTCGATGCCGACGACAAGGTATTTCAATTTGAAATGATTCATTTGATTTTACAGCCGATAGTTGAAAATGCGATTATGCATGGCATCGATCTGAAGCGGGAGGGGCGAGGTAAGCTCATCCTGCGGGCAAGTCTTGAGGGTGAAGATATTGTTTTTGTCGTGGAGGATAATGGCGTCGGTATGGAACCGTATATGATCGCACGTATTCTTGAACATGAAAGTTCCGGCTATGGGATTAAAAATGTGCAAGAAAGATTACAGCTCTTATTTGGATCTGAGTACGGGATCAATATTCATAGTCAACCTGGGATTGGCACTTCCGTTATCGTACGCATACCGCAGTATCGTCACATCAGAGAAGAAGATTCATGATCACATAAGGGCCAATGCTCATAAAAGCATAGCCCTTTTTTTGTTTACAATCGAAATCTGTTAGATTTCAAATAATACTCTTATATAGCAAGAATTCAATTGAGATTATAATGCATAATGTGAGCGCTTTAAATGTGTTCTAAAATTAAATGAATATGAAAGGATGGTTGATCTATGTTCAAACGGACAATGTATACAATGATCTGTTTCATGATTCTAGTAAGTACATTTTTCCAGGGCAATGCGCCTAGTGTCCATGCTGACAGTAACAACCTGGACGTGTGGGTGGAAAATGCATTGAAAGCTGTATATAGGACCAGCACGATTCCCGCAAATCATGACAACAGCATTGATCTTGTTTCAGCCAAGAACGAATACGAAAGTGAGAAAATTGCTGTAAGAGGCACAAGCGATTTTAAGATTACAGGAATTGAATTTTCCGATCTTGTATCTCCTGGAAATATGATCTCAAACAGCAACTTAAGCTATCATTTTGAAGAATACATGCTTGAGGATACCGTGCAACCCAATCAATATCGACCGGATTTGGTAGGCACGCAAATCTACCCCTTATCCGAAATTCCCGACCCGCTTTCGAATGATACCTCTATAAATGTAGCAGCAAATTCAACTCAGCCCATCTTAATAACGAATTATGTCCCTGCCGATGCTGTTCCTGGCCTCTATTTCGGTATAGTTACGGTGAAATCAACTTTGGGCGATTATCAAGTACCTATTAACGTTGAAGTTGCTAACGCTGCAATCCCTCCAACCTCTGAGGCTAATTTCGTTAATTATCAATGGTCGATGACGAATGGTTTTATGATTGGAGGTAATCCACCTGAGATTGTAGATGATCCTTTAACTCAGTCTAGTTATGACGTTGGCGAGAACTATTATGGAGTGGAGACGTATAGCGATGAGTGGTTTGAGCTTATGGATAATTTCGCCAAGACCATGACGGACTATCGCCAGAACATGATTTGGGTTCGTACAGACTTATTATTAAATGAAAAGGGTACAAAAATGGTGTCTTTTAAAGCCGGGATACCGGAGAATATCGACTGGTCTTTGTTCGATCGATATGTTCAAACCTTTATGGATAGAGGAATTACTCATTTTGCGAACATACACTTGATCCATGCGTTAGAACAAATGCCACAAAGTGAGAGACCAAACAATAATAATCCACAAGATCCGTGGAAAACGTCGGTACCTGAATTCGATTCACTACCTGTTACAGACGCTTATCTTACGAACTACTTGACAGCATTGCACGATCATTTAGAGGAAAAAGGTTGGCTTAATGGCTTCACTTGGTATCAGCATACTAAGGACGAACCTAACGGTTCGAGCATTACAAACTATATGACCTATATCGCTAGAAAAATAAAAGAGGTCGTTCCGGATTTCAAGACTTTGGATGCTGATGCCGCCGGTACTCTAATGAACGATACCATCAAACCTTATGTGGATGTGTGGGTCCCGTTAACCCCAGTTTTCGAGGACAAGAAAAGTCTCTATAAAGCGGAGCAGGCGGCAGGCAAAGACTTATGGGTGTATACTTGCGATGCGAATCCGGCTCCGTGGTTGAACAGATTCTGGACGCAGCCCATATTGACTGGCAGACTGTTATTCTGGAATCTTAGTCAAGAAGGTGTACAAGGACACTTACATTGGGGATGGAACGTATGGTATGTCCCTCATTATGGAGATTCTACGATCGTATATCCAGACAAGGAACATATGACGGTTAAGAGCTCACTGCGTTACGAGGCCCAAAGAGACGGACTTGAGGAATACGAATTGATGCACCAACTCAAGCAAACCAATCCTGGGCTTGCAAAACGTATAGTAGATAGCGCTGTTAACCCATCTGATCCGAGAAAATATACCCTGGATAATGAATATATCAGCAAGCTTCATGATTATCTGGTTAAAGCGGCGGCCGGAGAAACATTGGGTGAAATTCCTGTGCCAACTAGTCCCTACGATGGGCAGGATGTACCTATGACTTACATGACCGATAACGCGACCGATGAGATCACTTTTGATGGTGAATGGTTTGCAAAAAGCCGGAAATACGCTTATATGGGCGGTGTTCAAGGCACGTTAAAAGCGGATGATGAATTGACCTATACTTTTACAGGGGCTGGCATCGATCTTATCGCGGAGAAAAATGAAGGCTCCGGTAAAATTGCTGTATCCATCGACGATTCCGCTCCAGAGATTATAGACCTATATGAGAAAGTTCAACTCGATTCGATATCGGTATACAGCAATCATAACTTGTCATCAGGCAAGCATACGATCAAGGTAGTGAATCTGGAGAACAAAAACCTATTCGTTGACGGCTTCAGAGTAAGCATGTATGAAGGACAGGAGCTCTATGACGGAACGCTGCAAAGTTTGGAAATGACTAACATGTCGTCGGTTATTTTTAATAAAAACAATATCAATTACCAGGCCATTATTCCGAGCGATGTAGATGTGATCACGATTACGCCAACACTTACGGATGCAAATGGCACCCTGGAAATCAACGGGTTACCTTACCGCAGCGGTGAGAGGCTTACATTCAACATCCCTACAGGCAAAAGTAAGATCCTTATTCGATCTACCGCAAGTGATGGGGAAACCACGAGACTCTATACGTTGAACTTTCTCAAAGGGAATGTAAATCAACCGACCACTAATATTGCGAGAAGTTATTCAGCTATTACAGCAACAGCTGCCAGGGTAGATAGTAGCGGCTATGGTGTTTCAAATATGGTTGATGGAAGTTACGGTTCCATGTTTGCTAGTATAAGCGGGTATACGAGCATTGTACCATTCCCACATGAGATCAATCTTACTTGGAATCAACAGATGACCTTTAATACAATTGTCATGGCCACGCCATCAGGATTATTACAGGGGATAACGGATATAGATGTTGAGGCTACTTCAGATGGAACGAATTGGACCACCATTGCAAAGAGGGTTCCAATTCAATGGTTTAGCAGCACAGACGACAACAAGATGGAATACACATATGCGAATATCCCTACAGTTAATGACGCGCTGAAGCTAAGGATACGGGTGAATGACGCTAACAATACGTATTGGGGCATATACGCGCTATATGAGCTTGAGCTTTATAACCTTCCAGACAACGGAGAGATTCACCCTACAGCAGACGGAACGCTTAGTAATTTAACAATCCCTAATGTTCCTACTTTTACATTTGACAATAGTACGATGACCTACTCAGTAATGATCCCGAATGATCTAAACTCCATCGAGATTACGCCAACACTTTCGGACGGAGCGGGTAGTTTGCAGGTCAACGGAAAGAATGTCGCCAATAACACAGTGCAGACTTTTGACATTCCATTCGGAAAAAGCGTAATTCATATTAGGTCCACTGCAAGCGACGGGACAACTACAAAGCTCTACACGTTGAATTTTCTCAAAGGAATTGAGGATGGGCTAGGCACCAATATTGCCAGAAGCTATTCTGAGATTACAGCAACGGCAGAACGTGAAGGCGAGGACTATAGTGCCAAAAAAATGGTTGACGGTATTATTTATACCATGTTCGCGAGTTCGCGAGGCTACAAAAACGAACATCCGTTTCCGCATGAGATTAATCTTACTTGGGAACAACCGAAATCCTTTAACACCATCGTCATGGCTACGACATCTGGATTAATTCAGGGTATTTCCAATATCGATGTTCAGGCTTCTACAGACGGAATAAACTTTGAAACCATAGCAAGTGGGGTTCCGATCCAATGGAATAGCAACGAAGACGACGGCGTTATGGAGCATACCTTTGCCAATATTCCTGAAGTACGAGATGCGCTAAAGCTCAGAATAAAGATCAACGATGCGAACTATATGACATGGGGTATGTACGCTATGTATGAGCTTGAGCTCTATAATCTCGCGGATAACGGAGAAATTGGCGAGAACAGTAACACGATCACTGCGAGCGCGGGGGAAAACGGAACGATCAGTCCGAACGGCGCCGTTGTAGTCAATAAGGGTGAAGATCAAACCTTTACATTCCATCCGAACAATGGATACGAAGTCGACAAGGTGCTGTTAGACGGTACCGCTGTGACGGTGACCGAAAACGTGTATACGGTTGCTAACATAACTGCCGATCATACGATCAATGTTACGTTTAAGCAAAAGGAGACAGGTGGTGAGAACAGTAATACGATTACGGCGAGCGCGGGGGACAACGGAACGATCAGTCCGAACGGCGCCGTTGTAGTTAATAAGGGTGAAGATCAAACCTTTACATTCCATCCGAACAATGGATACGAAGTCGACAAGGTGTTATTAGACGGTACCGCTGTGGCGGTGACCGAAAACGTGTATACGGTTGCTAACATAACCGCTGACCATACGATCAATGTTACGTTTAAGCAAGAGGAGACAGGTGGTGAGAGCAGTAACCCTCCGGCGAGTGGTGGAAACGGTAGTGTCCCATCTACAAGTGGTACAGTCGATGGAAATACTGATGCTCATATACTTGTAGTGACAACGGAAGATCTTACTTCTCCAGCCACTAATGGTGTTGTGACGATCGCAGCCAAGGATAAAGAGAAAATTGTATTTCCTACTAATGCAGCAGAACTGCTCGGCCATCATCAATTGGTCATTCAAACGGGTCTATTCACGTTGGAAGTACCCGCTGAATTACTTAAACAGTTAACGGATAAATTGTCCGCAGAAGATAAACGAAACAGTACGATTGAGCTAATCATGACTCTCTTATCCGAATCCGATGCTAACAACCTTCTAGCGATACGGCAGTCTTCCACGCATGCCAAAATTAAAATTTCCGGCAATGTGATCAACTTTAGCTTATCGATTGTCGGAAAAGATGGTAAAGTGACAAGCTTGAACAGCTTCGATAAACCGATGACGATTCGTTTCAAAGCGGATCCTTCCTTAAATCCGAAACTGACTGGCATTTACTATTTGGCAGACAACGGTACGCTGGAATATGTGCGAGGCACGATTATTAACGGAGAATGGGTGGCTGATATTTACCATTTCAGTAAATATGCGGTGCTCGAATTCAAGAAATTATTTACCGATGTTAAATCCACTCACTGGGCGGCCGATGCGATCGAACAGCTAGCGGGAAAACAACTTATTGAAGGCACTAGTGCGGTAATGTTCGAGCCAGAGCGTTCTATAACACGGGCCGAATTTACGGCGATGCTTGTTAAAGCGTTGAACCTGACATTAGTGGGCGAATCGAAATTTTCGGATGTATCGAAGGGTGCCTGGTACGAGGGAGCTGTTTCCATGGCGGTCAAAGCAGGCATTGTTAAAGGAATTAGCACAACGTCATTCAATCCCGATGCTAAAATCAAACGCGAAGAAATGGTCACTATGATGATGCGGGCGTATGTTATCTTGAAAGACGTCAAGTTGAACGGAAAGACGGCTTCTTCCTTTACCGACGAATCCGCTGTGGCAGCCTGGGCGCTTGAGTCAGTAAGAGCAGCAGCGGCACTTCATTTAATTAACGGGCGGGAAGCAAACAAATTCGTTCCGGGCGGGATCACTTCCCGTGCTGAAGCAGCAGCTTTGCTCAATAGAGTTATACAGTAGCCGGGTAAACCCCCAATTTCTATATTGGGGGTTTACAAGTAATAATTACTCTGATGTGACGCGGAGAATCGAAGGAGGCAACCCGATGAACGATATGGAAATCAAGGAGCTTCAGCAAGCAGATGCACCGGAACTGATAGAAGGCGTCCACGGTTACAGCAGTGAGACGAATTGGGTGAAGCCGGAAAATCCAATTACGCTGGAAAGGTTGGAATGGTTCAAGGATCAGAAATTGGCCCTAATGATGCATTGGGGACCTTATTCGCAGATCGAGGTCGAGTCCTGGATTCTCAGCGACGAAGACGGTGATTGGGCGCGTAAAGATGTTGAATGGACGAGTGACTACGAAGAGCTGAAGCGCGAATATTTCGGACTCAACCGCACGTTCAATCCTATCCGCTTCCAGCCGGAGCTATGGGCGGAAATCGCTGCCGAAGGCGGGTTTAAATATTTGATTTTTACGACAAAGCATCACGACGGATATTGCATGTGGGACACACATACGACGAATTACCGAATTACTGGTTCTGAAACGCCATTTCATGCACATCGCTATGCCGACGTCTGCAAGCATGTGTTTGACGCTTTCCGCAGCAAGGGGCTTGCGATCGCCGCATATTTCTCGAAGGCGGATTGGCAATCGCCGTATTATTGGGCGCCAGGAATGGAACGGGGCAGCAATACGTGGAGAGGGCCCTCGTACTCCCCCGGGGAATACCCGTGGCTGTGGGAGCAATTCGTCGATTTCACCCATGAGCAAATCATGGAGCTGATGAGCCGTTACGGCCGGATTGATATTTTGTGGCTGGATGCGGGCTGGGTTAAAGATAGTGACCAGGTAAAGCAGGACATTCGATTGGGCGAGGTTGTCGAGCGCGCCCGTCAAACGCAGCCGTGGCTGCTATCCGCGGATCGTACAGTCGGAGGGTCTTACGAAAATTACGTGACGCCGGAGCAAACGATTCCGGAGCGTCCGCTGAACGTACCGTGGGAAAGCTGTATTACGATCGGCACACAGTGGGCTTTCAAATACGATGACCAGTATAAATCGGGGAGAGAGCTCGTTCGCATTCTGATGGAAGTCGTATCCAAAGGTGGCAATTTGGCGCTTAACGTAGGCCCTCAGCCCGACGGACGATTGCCGGCTGGGGCGGTTAAGAGTATCAATGAGTTGGGCGAATGGATGAAGGTTTACGGTGAAGCGGTATACGGCACACGCGTGTGCGGACCGTATTTTGCCGGTTCCTGCTCGTTCACCTCGAAAGGAAATACCGTATACTGTACCTACTTGTATGAAAGCGCAAATGAAGCCGTAGCCAAGGTCGTTCATATTCCTTATAAGGAGCCCGTTTCAGGCATCGAGCTTGTCGGAAGCGACGCTTTACTGCAGGTTGAGCGTACACCGGAAGGAATCTCGATCACGCTTCCGGATTGCGAATTGAACGGGCAGGCTCCGATCGCCCATGTTTTCCGCATGCAGAAGGGCGAGGAGGCAAAGTGAACGATAAGATTCTTAGCCTTATGCTATATACGGTGGGGTCTATGGCAATAATACGAGCGCATTAGCATAGAAGAAGAAGCCCGATGACAAGTACATGTTCGAACACCTACCCGCGTAAATCGCGGGTTTTTTCCTTTGTCAGCATATATTCTTGTCAGAAATCATTGTTATGAATATGTACCGATTGCCGATTCTCGAAATAGGCTTATGCTAAGGAAGAGGATACCGACCCTGGACTGGGCCAGACTTAAGTTGGAAATTATTTTCGCTTTTTAATTGCATCTCCCTCGCCTTTTTGCTATATTTGATATTAACAAAATGTTAATATCAAAATGTTACTAACAGATAACTGAAGGTGAAGGTTAGGGCATTTAATGAAAGCGAGGGGATGAAAGTGGATAAAACATGGGGTGGCTGGAATCTGTTTGAAATCGTCTGGCTAGTTTTGTTTACCTCTATTGCTGTTGCGTTTACGTTTATTTCTAAAGATTCCTTATTCGGTTTTACGGTCTTTATCACCGGGGTGCTGTGTGTGGTGCTCGCGGCGAAAGGAAACCTGATGAGTTATGTTTTCGGAATGTACAATACCGTCGGTTACGCGTATTTGGCTTACATCAACGGTTTGTTTGGAGAGGTCATGTTGAATTTGTTATTCTTTGTTCCTATGAATGTCGTTGGCTTCTATATGTGGAAAAACAACCGCCAAGACGGCAATCTATCCATGCGACAGATGGATCTTAAGTGGCTGTTCCTTGTCGGAGCGGTCTGCGTAATAGGCTGCCTGCTACTGGGAATCGGGCTATCGTTCATCCCAGGGCAGAACTCGCCTTATATCGATGCGATTACGACGGTATTATCCATCGTGGCTACCTTTTTAATGGTCAGTAGATTTAAGGAACAATGGCTGGTCTATATTGTTTTGAATATGTTTACGGTGCTGTTGTGGGTCATTCGGATGGTGGAAGGCAGTGGCGAAGGGGTGCTGATGATCGTCATGTGGAGTGCGTATCTGGTTAACGCGGCATACGGCTATTACAATTGGAATAAAGGGGCTAAGGAGGTGTCGGCGGCATGAAGACGCTTGGATTAACGCTGGGGAAGTTTGCTCCTTTGCATAAAGGACATCAATTCATGATCGAAACGGCGTTGCAAGAGGTCGACGAATTGATTGTGGTAATCTACGAAACGACGGTGACCCCGATTCCGCTTCATATTCGGGCGAACTGGATCCGCAAGCTTTATCCGACGGTCCGGGTAATCGAAGCTTGGGACGGTCCAGACGGGTATTCGAACAATCCGGAGCATGAGATTCGAGAGGAGCAGTATATTCTGGGGCTATTGAAGGGCGAGCAAGTGACGCATTTTTACTCCAGTGAGTTTTACGGCGAGCATATGAGTGCTGCTTTGGGCGCAGCGGACCGGCGGGTGGATGAAGCCCGTGAGCGGGTGCCAATTTCGGCCACGATGGTACGTGCCGACCCTTATAAATACCGCGAATTTGTTAGTGATGTCGTGTATAGGGATTTAATCACGAAAGTGGTTTTTGTGGGAGCGATGTCGACTGGCAAATCTACAATCACCGAAGCGCTGGCGGTTCAGTATCGTACAACCTTTGCGAGTGAATATGGGCGTGATTACTGGACCGAGCATCAAGTAGATCGCAGAATCTGCCTAGAAGCGTTCGATGAGATCGCTTTGGGCCATATCGAACGTGAGGAGGAGGCGCTGCTGGAAGCTAACCGATATCTCTTTGTCGATACCAATGCAATTACCACATATATGTTTGCTTTGGATTACCACGGTCGGGCTCCTGAGCGCTTAGCCCGGATCGCATTAGAAAACGCGCAGCGCTACGATCTGTTTTTCCTGTGTGACGATGATATTCCTTATGAGGATACATGGGACCGTAGCGGGGATCAGAAGCGGCATATTTTTCATAAGCAAATCATTGCGGATTTGAAAGAGCGGCGGATTCCCTATATCACGTTGCGAGGAAACCTGGAGGAACGAATGCACATAGTAAGCGAGGTCTTGGCAAAGTTCGAGCCCTACCGGAACTATTTCGGAGAGTTGAATGGCTAATATAAAGAACAAAGGAGGCAAGGATACATGAATATATTGGATCGCGATGGACTTACGGAACGTCAATTTTTAGAGCAGTACGATGCCGGGGATTTCGAGCGGCCTTCGGTGGCTGCGGACATGGTCATTTTCACCGTTACGAACACGGAGGCGGACAGCTACCGCAAGCTTCCGGAAAAAGAGCTGCGAATTCTGCTCATTCAGCGGGGAGGTCACCCGTTCCTTGGCAATTGGGCACTTCCAGGCGGCTTTGTCCGGCCGGACGAGACGACGGAGCAGGCGGCGGTGAGGGAGCTGCGTGAGGAAACCGGCGTGGATGACGTATATTTGGAGCAGTTGTATACCTTCAGCGATGTTGGAAGGGACCCTCGTACCTGGGTGATGAGCTGCAGCTACATGGCCTTAATCAACAGTGATCAGGTACAGCTGAATGCAGGAGATGACGCTGCCCATGCTGCCTGGTTTAAGGTAACCTATCGACTTCTGCGCGAGCGGAAAGAGATTATTGAGGATGGGTATGTGAAAACGAAGGAATACGAGCTCAAGCTAAGCAACGATGAAGAAGAGTTTACGGCAGTTGTCGGTCGGACAATGATGTCAAAGTCGGCCTCTACGTCAACCACACACTCTATCGTATCAAATGATGGATTGGCTTTTGATCATGCGAAGATTATCGCTTGCGCTATTGAGAGACTGCGGGGAAAAGTGAATTACACCGATATTGCGCTAAACTTGATGCCGGATCTCTTCACTTTGACGGATCTACAGCAGGTTTATGAGGTGATCTTAGACAAAGAGCTGCTGAAAGCCGCATTCCGGCGTAAAGTAGCGGATCTCGTAGCGGAGACTGATCATTATACTGAAAATGCGGGACACCGTCCTTCCCGCTTATATCGGAGAAATATGGAGGAATATCAATGATATACAATATCGAGCAGTTAAGAAAAGCTTATATCGCGGGCAAAACGTTCAAGTTTGTGTTCTTCTGGGGCCATACACCGCCAAAGCACGACGGCGTCGACAAAAGCTGCTTCAGCCAATGGTGGATGAGTCCTTTCGTGGTAGAGGGGATCGAGTATTCCTGTGTCGAGCAGTTTATGATGTCCGAGAAAGCAAGACTGTTTGGAGATGACGAAATGTTGGACGCGATCCTTAAAGCTAAGCATCCCAAGGAGATGAAAGCCTACGGGCGTGCAGTAAGAAACTTCGAAAATGACACTTGGGATAAAGAATGCTATAACATTGTCAAAAGAGGAAATATAGCCAAATTTTCGCAGAATTCGAAGCTTGGCGAGTACCTCAAGTCAACGAAAAACCGTATTCTCGTCGAAGCTAGCCCACAGGATCGCATTTGGGGAATAGGCATGAGCCAGTCCAATCCAGATGCGGAGAATCCCGTAAAATGGCGGGGTAGGAACCTACTTGGATTCGTGCTGACCGAAGTGAGGGACGAGTTGCTGAAGGGGTAACTTCTACCGGAATTGCTATATTGATAAAAGGAGAGGGGCCCTTCTTCTGGATGCAAGAGAGATAACTGATTCTAAGTGTGATGCAACAAGATGTAGTCCCATATTTAAATGAAAAGATAACGATATCCCTTTGGATTTCGTTATCTTTTTTGTTCACCCTCTAAAAGTCGAAGCTTCATCACCCCAGGTGTACAGCCATAAGTATTTCGGAAGATTCGGATAAAATAATTCGTCTCCATTCCCAGTTGAATCGCAATATCCTGAACGAGAATATCAGCATTCTCTGTCATTAACTGTATCGCACGTTCTAGTCGCAGATTCTGTAGATATTTATGTGGAGTTACGGCATATTCCTGTACGAATAGACGCTGGAAATGCTGGACGGAATACCCCACAGCAGCTGCTAGATTGGAGATAAGGAGTGGCTCAGTATAATGTTCGTTAATAAGTTCAACCGATTTAGCCAACGCTTCATTACGCACAGACTCAAGTTCTAAACGACTGCCAGAGGAGTGTATGGATTCAGAACGACGTAACATCAGAAGTAATCGATATAGGGTTATAGATAGATCCTCCATCCCTTGCTCGTCTTGACGACTAGCCGTCTGATTGTTCACCGTATGCCAGATCTTTCCGATTTCCTCCCAACATTGTTCAAAATGAGCAGGATGATAGGAGAGAGAAGGGAGAAGGCCGATCCCCTCCAGCATTCCTTGCGATTGACTCCCTTCGATTCCGATGAAACCCACATGCCATGGTTCATGTGAGGTAGGATAATATTCGTGTCCTCGATCCGGTGGGAAAGCGAAAGCCATTCCAGGTTCTAGTATGGTTTCAGTACCGGTCTCCAGATCACGAAACAACCCAGTTCCGGTACGAATCAGAAAAATTTGATGAACAGGAAAACCTGTAGGGCGCACATGATGAAATTGTATATGACGACCTACAGAGTAGGGATACAAGGGAAGCGTCTCAGCGTCGCGCGGTAGTTCTATCAGTGAAAAAGGAAGCACGATGATTCACCTCATATTCATTTTGTACTATCACTTCGAGAGTATATTCCTACTGATCGGGATGAATTTTCTTATATTATAAATAGTATAAATGATGATTCGTGAATTTGATAGTTTAAGCATCTAGCGTCTCATCAGAGAATAGTCCCATTCAGGAAATGGGCAGAATTGAGAGGATGATCTTACATTATGACTAAAAAACACACCCCGATTAGCAGCAAAGCTCCAGTGATGCTGCACGGTGCCGATTATAATCCTGAGCAATGGCTGAAGTACCCAGAAATTTTGCGTGAGGATATTCGTCTGATGAAGCTTGCGAATTGCAATGTGATGTCTGTCGGGATTTTTTCTTGGGTATCCCTAGAGCCTGAAGAAGGTGTGTTCACTTTCGATTGGCTCGATAGTGTTTTGGATTCTTTTGCAGAAAATGGGATTTATGCTTTCCTGGCAACTCCTAGTGGAGCACGACCTGCTTGGATGTCTGAGAAGTACCCTGAAGTTCTAAGAGTGGAACGTAATCGTGTTCACAATTTACATGGCTTCCGTCATAATCATTGCTTCACCTCGCCTGTGTATCGGGAAAAGACTGCGATTTTAAATGCGAAGCTAGCAGAACGTTATAGCCAGCATCCTGCGGTTATCGGTTGGCATATTTCGAATGAGTTCGGTGGCGAATGTCACTGTGATCTTTGTCAAAATGCTTTTAGAGATTGGTTAAAGGTCAAATACAATAACAGTCTGGATGAGGTGAATCATGCTTGGTGGGCTACTTTTTGGAGTCATACCTACACTTCATGGACACAGATTGAATCCCCGGCTCCACATGGAGAGACGCAAGTACACGGCTTGAATCTCGACTGGCGGCGGTTTGTCAGCGAACGGACGATTGATTTCTGCCAGCATGAGATTAATACTGTTCGCCCTTACAATCCAGCATTGCCAATTACTACGAATATGCATATGATCGATGGCATTGATTATCGCGAACTAGCCAAAATTCTGGATGTTGTCTCATGGGACGCTTATCCAGAATGGCATTATACTGAAGACGGTGACGATGCTAGACTGGCAGCATGGACGGCGATGCACTATGATTTAATGCGTTCTTTTAAAAAGAAACCGTTTCTGCTCATGGAAAGCACGCCGTCTCTTACGAACTGGCAATCGGTCAGTAAGCTGAAGCGTCCTGGCATGCACAAGCTCTCTTCACTTCAAGCGGTAGCACATGGTTCGGATTCCGTTCAATATTTCCAATGGCGTAAAAGCCGGGGCTCTAGTGAGAAGTTCCACGGTGCAGTTGTTGACCATAGCGGCCACTCCGAGACTCGTGTGTTTAAAGATGTAACAGAAGTAGGTAAGACGCTGGCGGGAATGACAGAAGTAGTAGGTACATCAACTCCAGTAAAAACAGCGATTATTTTCGATTGGGACAACCGCTGGGCGATCAAGGATGCGCAAGGTATTCGTAATTCCGGATTGCGTTATGAGGAGACTGTACTACAGCATTATCGCGCTCTTTGGGAGCTAGGCATTCCAGTTGATATGATCGGATCGGGAGATGATCTGTCCGCTTACAAGCTCGTGATCGCACCTATGTTATATCTGATCAGTGAAGAGAATGGAAAGCGCATCGAGAAGTTTGTGGAGCAGGGCGGAACTTTCCTGGCAACCTATTGGTCTGGTGTCGTTAACGAAACGGATTTATGTCATTTGGGTGGATTCCCTGGACCACTACGCAGAACGCTCGGCATTTGGGCAGAAGAGACCGAAGGTCTGCATAGCCGTGATTTGAATGGTGTTGTAATGCTGGCGAGCAATGCACTTAATCTTAGTGGAGATTATGATGCGCATGAAATTGCTGAGCTGATCCACTTGGAAGGTGCGGAAGCATTAGGCACTTATCGCAGCGATTTCTATGCTGGCCGTCCAGCGCTTACGGTAAATCGTTTCGGTGAAGGAAATGCGTATCATCTCGCTACTCGTGTAAAAGACACCTCTTTCTACGTTGAATTGTATGCTGCAATCACTGCAAAAGCGGGAATTACTCGTGCGCTTAATAGTGAGCTTCCAACTGGTGTGACAGCGCAGCTTCGTACGGATGGAGAGAGTGATTATATTTTTGTACAAAACTACAGCGGCAGTCCGCAAGCGGTTAAATTAGATGGAGCGGATTATACGGATTTGTGCTCAGGCACTGCTGCTCCGTCTGTGTTAAATCTAGCTGTAAATGATCTCGCAATGTTGAAGCGTAAATCGTTAGTATAAAAAGAAGGCAGGACCTGAGGATTTCAGGTTCTGCCTTTTAATATCAATCCATAAATCGTCCCATCATAATCGTGTTATAGAATCTTCCGTCCGAAAGGCACTTATCATTTTTTAATATTCCCTCGATCTCAAAGCCAAGCTTCTGATAAAGTTTAACAGCTTTGTCGTTCGTTTCGAGGACATTTAAAGTGATTTTTTGGATACCGTTAGCGTCAGCCCATGCAATCGATTCTGCTAGAAAATTGTTTCCGATTCCATATCCCCAATAATCCTGCAGCACACATACTCCAAACTCAACTTTATGAGCAATTCTTTTTAAAGGATTGCCTTCACATCGAGAGAACCCAACGATTCGATCTTCAACTACTGCGACTAGAAATAAATTTCTTGGTTCCTCAGAATCTGATTGAATAAGCTGCTGAAACCCTGTTTCGTCTATAAAAGCCTCACCTGGTTCTCTGTCTAAATTCTCGGTCTCGCCATCGATTTGTACTCGTAACTCGGACAATGCCATAGCATCCGTAGTGAATGCAGATCTAATGGTGTATTGGATTCCTTTCACGGTAAATGTTCGTTGATTAATAATCATTTGTCCTCCGTTACTACTGGTGATTTTAGAAATATAGCTTCGATACCCTCGATAATACGAGTATAATAACCCACTTCATGGGGTACAAAATGGGTCTTGTCTACATCCTGCTCAATGGTAATTCTATGTCCATGCGGATCGATTTGAAAACCGTTGACTTGTAGACTATGTATTTCTCCCTGCCAAAATCTGCGGAAATCAGAGAACTTAGCTTTGACAATGCCGGCGACCTCTTCTTTTTGTAGCTGAAAATCTTCTAGACGATAGGGATTGTTATAAACAAAGACATGCGCTCGTTCATTATCGATAAGTTTTTCTTTTTTCATACTATAAGGAATTGTCCCTAGCGGGATCAGGTCTTTTAAGGATAAATCCAGTCCCAGCTCTTCATGAACCTCGCGTGTTCCATCTTCTACAGTTTCGTTTGCTAGCAAATGTCCGGCGGCCGTGATGTCCAGTAGTCCCGCATAATCTTGTTTCTGTTCACTCCGAAGTTGTAAATAGATATAGGGTATTTCCTGATCTTTGCTTATAAACCAGCAGTGGAAAGTCTCATGCCAATGTCCTAACCGATGTACCTCTTCACGTGGAGCCGTACCTGTTCGGTTGCCTGCTTCATCAAAAATGGTAAGTATCTCATTATGCATAGAAAAGCTCCTTTGTGATGATTTTTTCTTTCTAAAGCCTATCATAAAAACGTTCGAATTACCCTAAATGTTAGGGAGGTTCTTATTGACAACAGCTAGAATGAAATGTATATTTTTGGATGTTAATCAAAGGAGGAGTTAAATGAATTTAGTAACCATGAAGCAGAAGGATTTGGACAGTTTTAATGATGAAAGATTAGGATGGGTCTGTATGGAGCCTACCTTTCAGCAAATTCGCGCAAAATCACCATCGATCAAATCCGAAGTGATCTCAAAGCTCACAGATGGACAGAAAGCACTTTGTATGTTCAGAGTGATGCATGATCACAGCCGTAATTCCCAAGGGGAGTATTATGCTTGGATTTCTTACATGCAAGACCTGCCGGGGTATTGGACAGGGGTGATGGGAGGCATACGATTTTTTGGCGATGATCCAATGCAACTTTTGCTTCAGGAAACAAAGGCATTTCTTGAGGAAAGAAACAATAGACTTGGAGTACAGTGGGTTGATGCTGCCATCACGGATCTTGAGCGTGACCCTGAGTTGTTGAGAGAGATGAGTGGTTTATTTGAACGGTTTAAGAACATAGCCGAAGATAGCCACAGGTTGATTGGCGAGTATATTCGGGCACATCCGGGAGAATTTGTGGAGATAGAAGACTAATAATTATGAAAAAAAGTAAATTATTTTTATTATTTCTTATAGTAATAAATCTGCTTCTTTATGGAGTTCCCTTATATCACAGTTATAATTCATTTCAAAATCTTGTACTGGATCGAATCGATGCTACTCAAATCACCTCCATTAGAGTTCTTAAGAGTTCTAATGACCAAGAAATTAAAGTGGATGACCCGAAAGAAATTGAAAAGATCATACATGAGTTTTCTGACGTGAAATTAAAAAGAAGTGTTGCATCAGAACGACCTGCGGAGACCTATTGGATAAGAATATATGTAAATAAAGATCAGCGCTTTGGAATGACACTCTATGACACAGAATACTTGTATTTCAGCGATCGATCTAGTAATAGTAAGTATCACTCTGGAAATTTTAAGATTACTAGTAAATTTGCTGGGGAATCCATTACAAGTTTGTTTAAGTAAAAATAACCCGCTGCCACAGGCAGCGGGTTAAATATTTTAGGTTATTTATCTAGCCATCCATCCGCCGTCAACATTAAGAATATGACCATTCAAATAGTCGGAAGCTGCGGAAGCTAAGAATACGGCAGGGCCTTTAAGATCATCAGGTGTTCCCCAACGTGCAGCTGGAATACGATCTAAGATCGCGTCCGAACGACTTTGGTCGGCACGGATCGGAGCTGTATTTTCAGTCGCCATGTAGCCTGGTGCAATCGCATTGATGTTCAGACCGGAGCCTGCCCATTCATTGGCAAAAGCTTTAGTAAGACCTGCAACCCCGTGCTTACTCGCGGTGTAGCCAGGGACATTGATTCCGCCTTGATAGGAGAGCATAGAGGCGATGTTAATGATTTTGCCGGATCCTCTTTCCAGGAAGTGGCGGCCAGCGATCTGAGACAGAAGGAACACTGTGTTCAAGTTCAGGTTAATAACATCGAACCAGTCTTTTTCACTATGGTCTTTTGCCGGAGTACGGCGGATCATTCCTGCACAGTTTACGAGAATGTCAACATGACCAGTCAGTTCAAGGGCTTGGTCAAATGTGTTTTGCAGGTTGCTATGATCACTCAGGTCAGATTCGATGCTAACCGCTTTTACACCAAAAGCTTTTGCAGCGTTTACGGTTTCTTGACTTGTATTAAGAGATACGGATGCAATATCCGCACCTGCTTCTGCGAAGGCAAGGGCAATGCCTTGTCCAAGACCTTGAGCTGCACCGGTTACGAGTGCTGTTTTACCTGCCAAGCTGAATAATGATGATGACATTATAAATTACGCCCCTTTGATTTAAATGGATTTGATTCCGTTATTACTCACATTCAATGGCAATGCCGGCGCTGCGGAACTGTTCTGCTGTTTCGGGAGAGAGTCCTTTATCTGTCAAGATAACGTCAACTTCCTGCAGAGAAGCGAATGTACGCAGCGCAGTTTGGCCGAATTTATGATGATCCACAACCGCGAACACTTTACGGGCAGTAGACACAAGGGCTTGCTTAAACTCAATTAAATCTCCTGTATAAATAGAAAGTCCATGTTCGATATGAACAGCTGTCGAGGACAGAAATGCTTTTTGAATATTAAGTTGTTGCACATAGGAGACGGCTTCAGGGCCGGCCAACATATTGCGGACACGGTAACCCCCGGGAACGACGAGACGAATATGATCTTTGGGAACCAGTTCGCTGATGATGTATACATCATTGGTGACTACCGTTAGCGGCATATTGTCCAGGCGTCGGGCAATTTCAAGCGTTGTGCTCCCGCCGTCAAGAGCTATAATATCGTCCTGTTCAATATGAGCAAGCGCGCGCAAGGCGATCTCCGTTTTTTCGTCGGAATACTTATCCAGTGGATCCTTAGAGGGCAAAATACCAAACTGGTCGCTTTGTGCCAGCACAGCTCCGCCATGTACACGCACGATCAGTCCTTGCTCCTCCAGCTTGCTTAAATCCTCACGAATTGTTTTTCCCGTAACCTGTAGCTTATCGCTCAGTTCATTCACCGTTACATCTTTTTGGTTCAGCATAACTTCCATAATCATCTCATGTCGTCGTATCGGGTTCATCCGCTTGCCTCAGCTTTCCGTAATTGATTAAAATTATAAGAAAGTTTAAGTTTCACGCTAGACTCTTCCTTATAATTCTCGCACAAACGCTTATCGTCCTTAAAAGGACGCCGAAGGCGTTTTAGCTTGTCTCTATTGTAGTTCTTTCATGGATACGGGGTCCATATCATCATATCTTTTATTATCGCCAGCCATACTCCAGATAAAAGTATAGTTATGAGTACCAACACCACTGTGGATGGACCAGCTTGGAGAAATAACCGCTTGTTCGTTTTGCATTACGATATGGCGAGTTTCATTAGGCTCTCCCATCAAGTGGAACACAACGGAATCGTCTGGTAGATCGAAATAGAAATAAGCTTCCATCCGGCGTGGATGTGTATGTGCTGGCATCGTATTCCACATGCTACCTGGCTTCAGTTGAGTCATACCCATAACTAGCTGAGCACTTTGCACGCCATTTGTATGAATAAACCGGTGAATGGTACGCTCATTGGAGTTCTCCAAACCGCCCATCGCACCAGATTCGGATTCAGCCAGAGTGGTTTTGGTAGTTGGATAGGACTGGTGAGCAGGTGCAGAATTCAAATAGAATTTAGCTGGCTTGGAAGCGTCTGCACTTTTGAAGATAACGTCTTTAGAACCTTGACCGACATACAGACATTCCTTGAAATCTACTTCATATTCTGTACCATCGACAATAACCGAACCTTTACCGCCAACATTGATGATCCCCATCTCACGGCGTTCCAAGAAGTAAGTAACCCCAAGTTCTTTAAGGTCAGTTGTAAGTGCAACTTCTTCCTTAACAGGATTAGCACCGCCAACGATCATACGATCCTCATGGGTAAGTACAAGCTTCAGCTCATCTGGTGCAAAAATGACAGGAATGTGGAATTCCTTACGGAGGCGATCAGTGTCAAACTGCTTAACTTCATTAGGATGGGATGCAAAACGTCTTTCCATGGAATATTCAATCTCCTTCACAAGCATATTTTCGTTCGTATAGGTACAATTTACTCCATTCATGTTCATATTACAAGCGTTTATTTTTAAATATTGGTTCATTTAAGTTTATTTTTACTTTTTTAATAATTGCCAAATGAACGGAAAGTGTGCACAATAGATCTAAAATGCTTAGTTCTCATTTATAGGATTGTTATCATACTATTGAAAATTGAGATGTGGGAGGTTGAACTTGAATGCTGGAGTCGAATGGTATTCAGAGTACTTATCAGGACCGTCAACAAGAAATCATTATAAGTATAGCGCTGGAAGCGCAGAGACGGCCACTGCTTGAGAGTGGACTCTGGTTCCACGATGATGTGCGAAATAACTTTTATTATGCCTCATATCTTTTTGCAGCTGCAGTAGATGATTCTTTGTCGTTGCCTTTTGACCGGGAAGAAGCGAAACAGAAGGCACAGGATGTGCTGCTAGAGACATTAATGCTACAGAATCGTCAACCTGGCACGGAGCTATACGGGCACTGGCCGCTTGGATTGAATCCGGTTCCACGTGAGGCATCGCCGCATGAATTGCCTGTGGAAATTATGGGCAGTCTGATGGCCTACTTTTGCAAAAGATATAGTGGAGCACTAAACGCTCAACTTCGCATTGTCCTGAATACAGCATTTGGACACATTTATCGGAGTGATTTCTACCGTAAGCCGGTAATCACTTTTGGACATCATGAAGCGAAATATACAGCAGCAAAGCTGATTTTTGGTACTATGTTTGCAGATGATGTGCTCGTTGAGGATGGTCGGCAAAGTTTGAAGGACACATTGACATACATCCGCTCTAAGGGTATGCCAGAATACGGCAGTCTCCCGTGGTTCTGGCATTGGATACAAGCGTTTACCTGCGCTTTGGAGCTTGTTCCAACAGAGGATACGGATTTAATAACTACTCTTAAAGACATGCTTGATCATCTTTGGAAGGTAAGAGCAGAGTTTTATTTACGTGGAGCTTGGGTGGGTGCACATTCTAGAGGTTGGCCACATGATGTACCAGGGGATGCTAATGTGCTTCATGACTATGTTCAGTTCGGGGACTTCAAGCTTTCTGAGGCAATGCCACGCACGGAATACGCTGGACTCCTATTCTATAAAGCACCAGATGAGGCTTTAACAGCAGCGATGAATCGCCAGACGCCAGTGGAAACCACCAAGATTACACAGAAGGTAGTCCCAGCAGATCCGAACGCTCAACCGTTACTTCATTCTTATGCCTATATTACTGAGGTTTTTGCAGCAGGCGGAATGTGGGAACGGGTAGAGGAATTTGATAATGAACAGCTCCGTTGGGCTTTCTCTCTGCCTGTGAATGGAGAAGGAGGGTCCAACCAGCTATATTTCTTCCATCCAGGTCAAGGCTACAATGAGGGAGATCCACGCCATCAGAGCCGTTATATGGAGGTCCTCTATCACAAGAATGTAGTTATTTCTTTATTTCCCATTCCTCAGGGGGAAAAGAATACGATCATCGGTGTTCTTCCTCATGGGGAGTGGATGCAAGATCCGAACGCCTTGTTCGGTCAGGTTGGGGAAGTCTATTTCGCAATTTATTTATCTCAATCGTACCAACTACAGGAACGTCCGGGATACATTGAGGTAACCGTTCAAGGGATGCCGGGTGGGGTGATCGTTGAGGCGATCGGTGTTAAGGAGTCTGCTGAGCGTGGCATCATCGGACTGGATGCATTTGTAATAGCTATGGCCCATAATGAACCTAAGTTTGAGATGGAAGACGGATTGGCGGCTCATTATACGACCAGTAATGGCAATAGATTGCATTTGAGTATGAAGAGCGAGTCAGAGCAACCGCGAGCTTTGCTGAATGGTGTGAAGATCTCTTTGGAGAACTATACGGTTTAATAAGAACTCAACATAGTTGTAAGTTAAGTTTGGATGGAGTCGACCTTAAGGTCGGCTTTTTTATATTATAAATGCGCATACTAGGCTATAGCTTCATTTGGAAATTTACTCCTAATAAAAACCAGCTTTCCTTTAAGGGCAAGGCTTTCGTAATCTTATTTGAAATTAATTACATTAATCTCTAATTTTATGAGAGACATTTATCACAATAAAGGTTAATATCTAAGTGAGACATATGAATGAATGCGCTTTCTTAAATCCGTTCAAACCTAACTCAAAGAATGCGAGGGATTTACTGTGACAGGAACTGAATTTCGTGTAGAAAATGATTTTCTAGGCAGCAAACAAGTAGATAAGAACGCATACTATGGGATTCAGACATTACGCGCAGTAGAGAATTTTCCAATTACGGGTTATAGAGTGCACAATGAATTAATCAAAGCGATGGGGATCGTAAAGAAAGCCGCTGCGCTTGCAAATATGGAAATTGGCAGGCTCTATCGTGGGCTTGGAGAAGTTGTTGTGAAAGCAGCAGATGAGATCATCAAAGGTCAATGGCACGAACAATTTATTGTAGACCCTATACAGGGTGGTGCAGGTACCTCGTTAAATATGAATGCCAATGAAGTCATTGCAAACCGAGCATTAGAGCTGCTTGGTCATGAAAAAGGAGACTATCGTCATTTAAGTCCCAACTCTCATGTGAATATGGCGCAGTCAACAAATGATGCATTCCCGACGGCTATTCATATTGCGACGCTTTCTCTTCTGGAACAACTGCTTGTTACGATGCGCAGAATGCATGAGGTGTTTGCAGACAAAGCCAAGGAATTCGATCCGGTTATAAAAATGGGACGCACACATCTACAAGATGCAGTGCCGATTCGTCTGGGCCAAGAGTTCGAGGCTTATCGCAGAGTACTTGAGAGAGATATCAAACGTATTGAACATACACGTCATCATTTGTATGAGGTGAATATGGGGGCAACGGCTGTAGGAACTGGATTAAATGCTGACCCTCGATATATCGAAGTGGTTGTAGAGCATTTGGCTGAAATAAGTGGATTGCCGTTAGTTACTGCAGATCATCTTGTGGATGCTACGCAAAATACAGATGCATACACAGAAGTGTCTGCTGCCCTAAAAGTCTGCATGATGAACATGTCCAAGATTGCTAATGATCTTCGACTCATGGCCTCCGGCCCGCGGACAGGGTTTAATGAAATTTCACTACCTGCTCGTCAGCCTGGTTCCTCCATTATGCCAGGTAAAGTTAATCCGGTTATGGCAGAGGTCATCAATCAGGTAGCTTTTCAAGTGATAGGAAATGACCATACAATCTGTCTGGCTTCCCAAGCGGGTCAACTGGAACTGAATGTTATGGAGCCAGTTCTAGTGTTTAATCTCATTCAGTCCATCAGCATCATGAACAACTCCTTCCAAGTCTTCACAGATTTCTGTCTGGCTGGTATTGAAGCCAATAAAGAGAAGCTAGAGCGGGATGTGGAGCGGAGTGTCGGAATCATTACTGCGGTTAACCCGCATTTGGGCTACGAAGTGGTTTCTCGTATTGCTCGTGAGGCGATTTTGACAGGAGAATCTGTTCGTGAATTGTGCCTAAAGTATAATGTGCTATCCGAGGAAGAGCTCAATCTGATTCTGGACCCATACGAAATGACGCATCCAGGAATCGCAGGCTCAGCTTTATTGCAGAAGCAATAGGGATTACCTAACCGTTAATCGCTGACTTTGTCATCCATGTCCTACGATATTTAAAAAGAACCTACTTCAACGTTAGTTAGAAGTGGGTTCTTTTTGTGTTTCAGGCTTACAGGAAAAAGAATGAGCGTAATAGGCCACGTTTTCTTGGTGGAGAGGGCAACCTTGCAGTAGTAACGGGATGGGAAGCTTCATTAGATGTGAAGGCGTTGCCTTTTGAACCTTGCATGGGTTCTAGGGTTGCCGCTAATTGTTTGATCATTATCCGCAGATCCTCAAGCTCCTCACGCTGTTGAAGCAACTGTATCATGACTACTTCGTCGGCTTTTTGATCGAGTGTACGTTCAATATAATGAATCCGGGATAATATATCTTGCATAGGCTCTGCGTCTGTGGGATGAAGTGGATCTTGCGGTGATGAGGACATCTGTTTTTCATTCGAGTCAGTTAATTGAATACTCTCTAGTGGTTCTCCGTGATTAATGCGGTCTTTAATATGACTAAGCAAGCTGATTTGCTGCTCTGAGAATGTATAGTGGCCAAACCGGTCTTTTGGAAAAAAATCAGGGAACATAGCAGCCCAACGTTTGATCGTAGTCTGGCTAACGGACAGCAGCTCTGCGGCATCCTTTGTTTTCAGAATTTCCATTTTGATTCCTCCAGTTCAGGTAGTCATGTTATGAGTAATTCGTTGTTCAATTGCTGCTCCCTGCAAGGCTGACAAAGGAAGTGCGGATTCGATAAACAAAGTGTAATTACGAGCAATCTCACCATTCTTGTATTTCACTATCTTGCTTTTACATTCTAGAATGAGTACAACTGACCCTGAAGCGGGGTATACTTGGTTTAGAGGTGAATCGTATGGATAAGAGTGGAGAAGTGGAAAAGATGACTGAGGAGCAATGGCAGGCTATTTTGCAAAATGATGCAGCTTATAACGAAAAATTCTTTTATGCTGTGAAGACTACGGGAATCTTTTGCCGACCTTCCTGTAAGTCCAAAGCACCTAATCGTGAGAATGCACGCATCTTTCAAAATGCAGAACAAGCATTAGAATCTGGATTTCGTCCCTGTAAAAGATGCAAACCGACGGGTGAGCGGCTGCCGGATAAGGAATGGGTGGCTGTAATGACTGAATATATCGACAAACATTATCATGAACCTCTTACTCTTGAAACGCTGGCAGAAGTCTGTCATGGAAGCCCTTATCATCTCCATCGAACCTTCAAGAAAGTAACGGGAATCACTCCAGTGGATTATATACAGCAAAAGAGAATCGATCAGGCATCTGAATATTTGGTTACCACGGATCGGGCTGTAGCTGATATTGGAATACATGTGGGTCTGCAAAATACGTCGTATTTTATTACCTTATTTAAGAAAAAGACGGGGCACACCCCAACGCAGTATCGGCAGCTTAACAAATTAGAATTAACGAATCATTCTGAATTATTCTTGGAGGTACAGAAAAATGGAGAGTAGACAAAATGCAATCATATACTGGACATTGCTAGCTTATAAGGAATGGAGTTTCTATATCGCAGCGTCGGAGAAAGGATTAAGTTATGTGGGGTCGCAGCAGAAGCCATTCGAAGAAATGAGTGACTGGATCAGCCGTAGATTTCCTGAAAGTAAACTGGTACAGGACGATGAGAAAATGGTTCCATTTGTACAGGAACTGATCGAATATTTGCAAGGGGTACGGCAGGCATTCAGCATTCCTTTTGACTATCGTGGGACTCCATTTCAACTCGCGGTGTGGAAAGCGTTATGTGAAATCCCATATGGACAAACGTGGTCTTATTCGGACATCGCCACACATATTCAAAAGCCTGCTGCAGTACGCGCGGTAGGGACGGCCATAGGTGCAAATCCGATACTAATTACGGTGCCCTGCCACCGAGTCATTGGCAAGAATGGAACATTAACTGGCTACCGCGGGGGATTAGAGATGAAGACTAGGCTGCTTAATTTGGAAAGTGGAAAGATTGCTCAAGAATTATGAATATTGAGATCCATTACAAAACCCCAAAGACCTTACTAAATAAAGGGACGGGTTATCTGAACGGATATAGTCATTCTTTAAACCCATATATCGGCTGTACTTATGGCTGTTCTTATTGTTATGTGCGTCAAATGCCCGTTTCACTGTTTCGCCAAGAGGAATGGGGAACGTGGGTAGATGTCAAACTAGAAGCTTCAGCTATCTTACGCAAAGAACTCCAGAAAGCAAAGTCCAAAGGACCGGTCTCCATCTTTATGTCCTCTAGCACAGATCCATACCAACCGATTGAGCACAAGGAGCAGGTAACAAGAGCTTTGCTGGAGGTTATGGTGGAGACCCCGCCCGATTTTCTGTTCGTGCAGACGCGCAGTCCGCTCGTACGTAGAGATATAGATTTATTATTACGCTTAGGAGACAAGGTTCGCGTGAGTATGACTGTAGAGACGGATCGTGAAGATATTCGCAAAAAATTCACACCAAGTGCTCCGCCCATATCTGCAAGATTTAAGACACTGCAATTACTGCGTGAAGCGGGCATTCCTGTTCAAGCTACCATCGCTCCGGTATTGCCGAGCAGCACGTCTTTTCCAGAGATCCTAAGGGGGTTGGTGAATAGAGTCTGTATCGACGATTATTTTATGGGGGATGGCAGTGGGGGCAAACGGACACGGAGATTAGGTATTTACTCTCTTTATGAAGAGCTGCAATTGGAAGATTGGTACGATCCGGCGGCTTATCACAGGGTGTACGATGGACTCCGGAGTGTTTTTAGTGAAGATGAGCTTTTCTTGAGCCAGAAGGGGTTCGAGCCTTAAACTGAAACATGTTATAATAAACGAGAGCATTCATACTTAGTATTTTAAAATACTTAATACCTGTAATCGCTTATTGGAGGAGTAGAGTGGCAAAAGCAAAAGTAGCCAAGCGGCCCACAAGAGATGAATTTGTACTTGAGGAGCTAGGCAATCAGTTAGTTGAAGCCAAGCAAGAAGGTTCTGAGATTTTATTGACCGTATGGGGAAAAGAAGAACAGGTGCGCGGAACGATTGTAGAAATGGACTCGCGGACTGGAAAAGTACACATCAGTAAAAACGAAGGTATCGAAAAAGTTCCGTTTATGGATATTATGCAAGTTAATTATCCCAGAGATTAATGGGAACGCAGCAATAAGAGGTCCTGTGAGCCATGTTGGCTTTGGGGCCTCTTTGACCATATAGTATCGAATAGATTAAAGAGAGGTAGATCAGATATGGCAGTAACCAAAACCAACGCGATGCGAATGCTAGATGCGAAGAAAATTGGATATGAAGTGTTTGTTTATGACAACGAGGATGGACTAATCCATGGTACAGCAGTTGCGGAGAAGATAGGAAAGGCGGCTGAGACGGTTTTTAAAACTCTGGTCGCTCATAGCGGAGCAAATCTTTATGTATTTGTTATACCGGTTGCAGAGGAGCTGGATCTCAAAAAGGCGGCCAAGGCCGCCGGAGAGAAAAAGATTGAGATGCTGCCAGTGAAGGACTTGCAGCAGTGGACGGGTTATATCCGTGGTGGATGTTCACCAGTCGGTATGAAAAAGCTATATCCAACGTTCATTGATAGCAGCGCAGAAAGTCAGGAAACGATAGCCGTTAGCGCCGGAAAAATTGGTCAACAAATGGATGTATCACCGCAGCTTCTTGCAGGGGTAACAAATGCAAAATTCACAGATCTAATGAAATAGATGAGCAACAAGAAGACCTAAATACTCCTTCAAGGCTGTGCCTGTAGTCGAGATGGCTCCTGGCGAAGGAGTGAACTTTGAGGGTTGCAACGAAAATTCAGCGCTGGCGATATAATCTGTAGGAAAAGCTTGCGCTGTTAGCCCTGCATTCTTGAAGTGCTGCATCGAGCGGGGCATATGAAACCCTGATGTGACTAGTACAGGACGCTTAAGTCCCTTCTCTTGTAGGATTGCGGCGGTATTTAGAGCATTCTGCTCCGTGTTAAGAGATTGATTGTCGGTCAGGATATCCTCTTCGGGGACACCGAGTCCAAGGAGTTGTCTTTTGGCGATATCCGCTTCATTACCGCTGTCGGAGAAGACTTGTCCACCAGAGAATAGGATGGGTAAACCACTTGTATTATGTAGTCGTACAGCTGTAATTAGCCGATTCGCTGCTGATCCATATAAGTTGCCCTCGCCATCAATATCCGGTGTCCCAGAGCTTGCGCCTCCACCAAGCACAACGATGACATCTCCTTGTAATGTATCCGGTTGAGGATATTTTCGTTCTAAACCTCCGATTAACGCATCGCTGACTAAGGAAGTCATGGAGAAATACATAAGCAGTGTAACGCCAAGCAGGACAAGCGCAGGACGACGGTTCTTTTTCCATAACCAAATGACAAGACCGAGCAGAAGTAGGATGAAAAGTCCTGGAGGAAGCACAAAGCTGTATACAAATTTGATGATGTAAATCAACAGTATCAACCGCCTTCGTAAAGTATGAGTTCAGGTTGTATTGTAACATGAGTTGGGGTGTTCCAAGTTGCACAAAAGACCGAAACGGTCTTTTTTTATTTGATGAGAAACCTAATCTAGAACTTGATTGGGAACGGCATTAAGCTAAAAGGCAGGTTAGTTGAATAAATTTTTCCTAAACTCCCAACCTTTTTCGTTTTTGCTGCAGTATATATTTAAGTGCCACCGATAAGAAGGAGCTTTTAAAACATGGATAAACAACATGCTGACCGTGTCATCAAGGATTACATCAAGCCGCTATATGGTTTTGCTTTGAACAAAACGGGAAAAGTTTTCTCCTCTTTTTATGAACCAAAATACGAGAACTGGTGAATAAGAAGTGAAAGGAAAAACGAGGAGGTCTTTTAAGTGAAAGAAAATCATCATTTTCCAATACCCAAGGAAGGAGGTTCAGTTGATTTTGAAACACTTGTTCAACCTCATTTAACTAGTGCATTTCGAGTCGCTTTTTTGATCGTCCATGATTATCATCTAGCTCAGGATGCCGTTCAAGAAGCACTATGGGAAGCTTATAAATCACTTTATCGATATGATAAACGAAAAGGAACATCGTTTCGAGCTTGGTTTATAAAAATTGTGACACATCGTGCACTTAATATGGTACGTAGAAAGAAAAATACGGAAGAATATATGGACTCTATTGACCCTGGGCAAAACCCATTGGAGAGTATTCTTCAAAAGGAGAAAGAGCAACAGATTTGGCGAGCGATTCAGATGATGACACTGAAACATCGCTCTGTAGTTATTCTTTACTATTATGAGGAGTTTAGTATAGCTGAAATTGCAAAAATCCTTGGTGTATTTGAGGGGACGGTAAAATCAAGGCTACATAAGGCCAGAAACTTAATTGCTGAAAAAATACAAGTTAACAAAGAAACACAGGTATTTACCGAGATGGGAGTGAACATGCATGACTAATCTTGACAAACAAATTGCACAAACTCTAAAAAATGTTGCTGGAGAATTGGATCAGCCTAGTTTTGTGATTCCTGACCAAGTGGTAGTCTATAAAAGAAAAAGGTCGCGTTTACTAAGCACTTTGGTACTTCCTGTCTTAATCAGCTGCGCTTTGCTTCTAACGATATCGGTGAGTCCTACCTTTGCGGCCTATGTTAAATCGCTATTTAATGGTTCTGATAAAGAACTGCAATATGCAGCACAGGAAGGTTTTTCACAGAAGGTAAATGCCTCTGTTACTGATCGGGGCTATACTCTTGAAATAGAGGAGATATTGGCTGATCCGATGAGAATTGTGGCTGTTTATTCGATCAAGGATCAGCAAAAGAACTTTATTCATCCGGATAAGCTTCACATAAGTAACGTAGAGGTAACAGATTTGAAAGGGAATGTAATTAAAGAGACTAAAACGTATATGGTAGAAATCCAAGAAAATTATGGATATCTCACTCTAAAAAAACCGGGGGAAACAGAAGAACAAAACCTTTTATTACTGTTTGAGGGGAATCAGATCGACTCTGTTAAAGGAAATTGGGCCTTACAGATTCCTATTGATATAGAAAAAGCAATTAAGGCATCCAAGGTGCTACCAATCGATAAAACGTATACTACACCACAGGGACTGCAAATCAATCTAAATAGCATTATGCATTCACCGACTGCTGCCCGTGTGGATTATGAAACGAAATGGACGGAAGAGGCAAAGAAAAGATTAGTAGAGGAAAGTAAACAAGTGAAAGGAAAACTAGATTCAGTTGATCCTTATGTTCGCTATGATGATTATAAACTGAATTTTCATGTTGAAAATGAAAAAGGAGAGAAAGTAAAAGATTTAACTAGGGCGCTTGATATTCCACGCAAGGCTGTGGGAGAATACGGTCATTCTAATCGGAAGTATGGATTTGCTCCACTGTCTCCTGATCATCAATATACACTAGTATTGGATTCTTTAGAAAAAACAGAACCGTATGAGCTAGGTGTATCATTTGAGCCAAAACAGCTTGCCGAAAAACCTGTAAGAGTAGATGAGGATGGCAAAACGATTGAGATCATGTCTGTAACCTTTGACGAACCATTAAATGAAGCATCTCCAAAGAATGAGAAGCACGCTACTATTTTGCTAGAGGCTTATTTAAAGGATATATCATATATTAATGTAGCAGATACGATTTTAATGGATGATGACACAGATAAAATTATTAATCGTTTTGGTTGGACTATAGAAGATGAAAAGGGCAAAATATTCAATGTAACAGGTGGAGATTTTAAAATGATGGGAAAGGATGAACAAGGCAGAAACCATATCCGAATAAAATTGCAAAGTGATGAAATGAAAGAGCTCCCTCAAAAGCTCAGTCTTACTTCAGAATTGGCAAAAAAGAGCTATGACCTGGATTGGAAAGTACCATTGCCAATGCCAAAAGAAGATAAATAAGAAAAGCGAAAGAGGAAAATTGTCTTATTGAGCGATAAAGGAGACGGGTGAATTATATGCCAAATGATTATGGTTGGGGGATTTTCGTTGCTGATGCTTCAACTGATTTTCCGAATTTCTTTCCAATCGGTATTTATACCACACGTGAGTTAGCCATTAAAGAAGTCGAAGCTTTGCCAAGAGATCACAATTATCAATTACTTCGAATGCCGCTAAATGAAAACTTCGCATATTACCATAGAAAGAGTAGTAAGTTGGTTGGAATGGATACGATCCATCATGAACATTTTCATTTCAAAGATGAAAGTTAACCGATAGCGGTTGCTTCGGCAGCCGTTTTTTATTTGTTCAACTAACGGCAGGTTAGTTGAACTAAATTTTATGTTAAAATGTGAATAAATCTGTTTATCGGGGTTGAATGATGATTAATTCGGCTGAAGAATTTGTAAGGTTAAGGCTTAGTGATAACATGGAGGAATATCTGAAGGCTGAATGGAATGAAGCACCTTTTGAGGTTTGGTTACAAGTAATTGAAACGTACCCTGAAATGCGTGAATGGGTAGCACATAATAAATCAATTCCTATTGAGATTATGGAAATTCTAGCTGACGATGCAGATGAAAGGGTTAGATTTAATGTTGCTACAAAAAATCGACTACCAGAAAATTTACAAATGAAACTGGCAAAAGATTTAGATAGCTCAGTTAGAAAACGAATTGTCTATAACAAAAAAGCGACATTTCGAGTTTTAACTATTTTATTGAACGATGATGACGAAGATATAAGAGTAGTGGCGAAGAATAGGGTTGATGAGGGACGACATAGGTAAACGTTAGTAGAATAGCGGTTGCTTAGGCAGCTGTTCTTTATTTGTTCAACTAATGGGCAGGATAGTGAGCAAAAGATAAATTTAATGGAGCGTGCCAGTGGAAAATATATATAATGAATTGCATACAGCAGAAATATTGAACCGTATCGAGAATTTAAGTCCAAATTCAAAACCACAATGGGGAACAATGAATGTTGCTCAAATGTTGGCTCACTGCTCAGCATTTCAAGATATCGCATTGGGAAATTCCTTTCCCCCTAGATATTGGCTAGGAAGGTTAATAGGAAGGTTTGTGAATTCTATTTTCTATAATGACAAGCCGGTACCACACAATATGTCAACAATTCCGACCATACTTATTGTAGATGAAAGAGAATTTATGACAGAAAAAGAAAAACTGAAACACAAGATTTTAACTTTCCAAAGTAACGGTCCGGAGAAATGTTCATCCCATCCTCATCCTTTTTTTTGGAAAGTTTACTCCTGAGCAATGGGGTAAAGGGATTTATAAACATCTAGACCATCATTTAAGACAATTTGGTGCTTAGTATTTTTTCGATGATTAATAATTGTTCAGTTTAGTGCAGTAACAACACTTCGCTGTGCTAACGGGACTCGATAGAGGAATAGCGGTTGCTTCGGCAGCCGTTTTTTATTTGTTCACTTACGGTAGTATAGTTCAATTATAGTTGTTTTTTATTTCCAGACTTAAAGTTTAAATATTAAAATGAAATTAATTGAATTGATAAGGAGTATTAACAGGATGAACAAGGGTAGAATCGTATTTTTAAACGGTGTGACGAGTTCTGGAAAAACATCAATAGTAGATGCTTTACAGTTAAAATCGCATGAATTTTTTTATGTTGTTGCCAATGACCTTTTTGAAGAAATGATAGGTGAACGTTATCTTTCGTGAAGATTATTGGAAGTATTTAAGTGAAGCAATTGTCATGATGTATCATACAGCCAAATTATTTTCTGACCATGGTAAAAATGTACTTATTGATGGCATTATGGTAGAAAGGCCTGAGTTGAAACCGCATTATGAAAAAGTGAACAATATATTTTCTGGTTACCCATTATACATTGTTGAAGTGTTTTGCCCTTTAGACATTTGCCGTCAGAGAAATATTGCACGAGAAAATAGAACCGAGGACCAATCTGATTGGCAACACAAAATCATGGCAAAAGGTATCCGGTATAATTGTAAAGTCAACACACATTTAAACACTTCCGAAGAATGCGCAGATTTGATTTTAAAAAGTATATTTGAAGATGAAGTTTGAATTACTATGCTCGAGATGACACATTCCGGTAACGGGGAAGGTTAGTATAATAGCGGTTGCTTCGGCAGCCGTTTTTATTTGTTCAACTGTCGTTCAGGTTAATTTAACAAGGAACTTATTTAAAGATGAAATTTGAAGGGAGAGATGAAATGATAGAATTATCTAAAGAAAACTACGCTCACGTTCTGCCATTGTTGAAAAATCTAGCATATAAACCTGTGTTTGCATATTCCGTAATTGAGCGAAATCAATCTGGAAAAGTGTTCGTTGATCATAACGAAAATCCTACCTGCAGTCTTATTATCAATTCATATGGACAGTATCTTTTGGTTAAGAGGGGCGACAATGAATGCTTCATGAGTGATGTAGTTGCGATATGAACAAAATCATTCAAAATACTACGATCTTTATGCTTCAACACCGGAACTACTGTTTCAAATTAGCGATAGTTTAGCGGGAATGACTGTATTATTGCACCGTTCTTCTTTTACATTCGATCGATCCACATTCGATCGATCCAAATTCCAACAAAAAAAACTAACGCATTACCAGAACAATTTGTTATGAAACGGATGGATAAAGCGCTATTCGATAAATACAAAAATGAAATGGACGCTTCTTATGATTCGCTATGGAGTTCGGCACAACACTTTTCGGATCGAGGGTTTGGTTACTGTCTTGTGATGGATGATGATTTTGCAAGTGTTTGCAATTCTTATTTTGTAGGTGGAGGGTATGCGGATATCGATATCGTAACCGTTGATGAATACCAGAATAAAGGGCTAGCAACACTCACGGGTGTAGCATTTATCGAACATTGTCTGAACCATAATCTAGTGCCGAATTATAATTGTGGACGCTGGCAATGAACGATCGATACAGCTAGCGAAAAAGTTAGGATTTGCAAAAAAATATGATTTTCCAATGATATGGTGGCATCAGGATCAGAGTATAATTAGTGATTATTTGAAAAGATTCAATTATTAAAAAAGAGAGTTTAAAACGGAAACTTTCCAAAATGACAGGAGTAAACCGGTGATAAAACTATTATTAGATGAAAATACATGGGAGGTTTAGCTATGACGATTAACCGTGAGACCATTCTAAACGCAATTGTATCAGACCTTGGAATTGAAGATTATATTTTAGCTATCTGGCTAGAGGGTTCAGATGGTACTAAAACTTTGGACGAGTATTCTGATATCGATTTGGTGTGCTATACGAAAGAAGGCTGCATAGATGCTGCATTTACCCGGTTGGATGCCTGTATGCATCGATTAGGAAAAGTAGATATTGCCTATGAAGAAACTGGCCGACCCACAAATAACCGCTACAAGGTTTACCACCTACAGGAGTCATCAGATAGTCTTTTAATCGACGTGACGATCCAAAGTGAGAGTGTCCCTGTTTTATTCATTAACGAAGACAAAACCGTCGTACCAGTTATATTGATAGATAAGATAGGTATCGTGAAATATCAAAACGTTGATCACATGACTCACCATTCACAACTTCAATCACAATTGATACGTGCTCAGGGTATTTACATTCAAAGGAACCGGGCTGTCAAATATACAAAACGCGGGCTTTTTTTAGAGTCGTTGATTTACTATCATAAATATGTTGTGAATCCACTTGTAGATGTACTTCGGATCATCTATACACCATTTCAAGCTGACAGCTTCTTGATTCATGCGTCTCGGGATTTTCCTGTCGAAGTGGTACTAACCTTGGAAAAGTTATATGGTGTAAAAACCATAGAAGATATAGTAGATCGCATCGAATTGACAGACGAATTGTTTCGTAATGCCGTAGCAGAGGCTGATATCATGCTGTTACAATCTAAAGAAGGCGAAAGTTTAACGGATACCAACCCATAATCATTACTGGGTTATTATGAGTGATCGCAGCTATATAACTACGTGAACGCTACTCAAAATAGAAATTCAAAATGGAGCGATTGAATTGTTTATCCAATCCTTTGAAGACGAAACACTTGAGCTATCTTTGTCCATATTTGTGGAAGATATCCGTGCCATACTTAATAGAAAGTTGCAAAGCATTTACCTTTACGGTTCGGCCATACACAATGATTTATCCCCGGGATACGGGGATTTGGATTTTCTCGTCGTAATTGGAGAGGGCCTAAGCCAAAATGAAATCGAACTTTTAAACAAACAGAGATCCAATTATAGATCATCCCTTCTTAAAAGATCCGTCGATAGACAAATACCCAACCTCTACACCGATATGCTTGAGGGTGCCTTTCTTACGATTAATATGCTGAATGGTGAAAAGGGCAGTGGCTTATGGTGGGGAACAAAGCGCGAATCCGTCTGGACGGAAAATCAATTAGACCTGTTCACCCTGTATACGATCAAGGAGCAGAGTATCTTGTTATATGGTGAGTCCCGTTCGCTAACAGAACACGTTAGTTAAGTGGAGTAGTGACAGTCTAGGACTTTATTTCCATTGTCGATTCACCGAATGAGAGTAATGAAAGAAACTCCGAAAACCCACTATATTCAAGGGGTTTCGGAGTTCTTTTTTAGAGTCAACCCTGCGTAGGGCTGGTCTTCATTTCATGGATTTTTTGGAGCGTATGAAGACACTTTGTTTTCTCGTCATCGCCCTCTGTGTGGAGATACCACTCTACAAGCCTGTACCCGAATATGAGAAGGATCAATTCGAAGACGCAATTATCGGCGATAGGGGATGCATCTGCATACTCAGAAAAACCTTTGTAATACGCAGGGACACATCGATGGTAGTATTCGACCATGTGATCGATATCCGCTTCATCCGCAATCAAGCTTGCGAGATCCTCGCCCATGTAGCCCCAACCGCATGTATCCCAGTCGATGAGTGCGATTTTCCCGTCGGCATAGATCAGGTTGGTCACCCAGAAGTCCCTGTGGCATAGGACTAGGGGCAATTGCTCGATGCGGGCGAGTATCTCATCTGCGTGCTCATCGATGTCAATGAGCATTTGCCGCATGTGCTGCGGGAATTCACAGTTCTCCGAGCGTATATAATCGTAGACGACTGGCCACGACCGGTAATGCAGATACGTATTCTTCATGAGATTCGTATGGCTCAGGTTGGTCAGGCTCTGCAGCACAGCAGGCTTCTCCGCATACAGCTTGCCTTGATAGCGTCCTAACTCCAGTGCAGCCTGTTCATACATGTCACCAGTTAAGTCTAAACCGGTTAAGCCATCGAAATATTCCAGCCACAGCTGGAATTCATTTTCTTCGGCATTCATCTCCGCATGGTAACATGTTGGCCAGCGGAAGGTATCCGAGAACGTCGTTCCCAAGTCAGACATATAGAGATCATACTCCCGGCGCCAGGAATCCGGATCGTTGTAACGTTCCCATTTCTTTTGAATTTTCAGCACCATACGGTACGGTATTTTTTCACCATCCGCGGTTTCGGCGATCCCGTTTACCAGATGCACATTTCCCACAGTTCCGCCCTGTAACGGCATGGTTTGGCAGTCAGCCGAGATAATATCCTTCTTGAACTGTCGGCTTAAGGCATAGATCAGTGTTTCAAATTTAATATTCATTTCTTCCATCCTCCGTTTTTCTTCGTTTACTTGCTTGACATAGCTATCGTTTTATTTCGAGCCCTTTTGTCGATGAGGTAGCTTGTTTTGTCCTGGACATACTTGTGCTCATGCTGCTGGGCAACATAATACTCCCACCGTTCACGCGGTAACGAACCGTCGGCAAGCGCGGCGAGAACGGCACAGCCCGGCTCGCCCTGATGGCCGCAATCTGTAAACCGGCATTGCGGGAACCATTCCTCCACATCGGTAAAGCTTGCGCTTATGCCTTCGCCGGCATCAAAAAGCCCGAGCTCCCGCATTCCCGGCGTATCGATGACCATCGCACCGGAGGGGAGCATGAACAGCTGACGGTGCGTTGTCGTATGCCGCCCCCGGCTATCAACCTCTCGGATCGCCTGAACCCTCATTACGTCCTGTTCTATCAATGCATTGAGCAGAGATGATTTACCAACGCCGGACATGCCGAGAAAGACGACTGTTTTACCTGGCATCAAGTAGGTAGCGAGTTTGTTCAGCCCCAGGCCGGTATGACTGCAGATCGCATGAACTGGCACATTAGGGATGCTTTGTGTAACTTCTGCGAGCGGGAGATTATAATCTTCAACGAGATCAGCCTTGGTCAGAATGACGACTGGCTGACTGCCGCTCTGACTAACTTGTGTCAGGTACCTCATGAGGCGGGTAATGTTGAAATCCCAATTCAAAGAAGAAAGAATGAACACATAGTCAAAGTTGGTTGCAACGACCTGTTCCCGCACGGTTTTGGCGTAGCCTACGGCATGCCCTGAGTAATCTGCGCGTGAGAACTTGGAACGACGGGGCAGTACCGTAACGATGAGCGAATCTCCGCTCTCGTTGTAGCGCAGCAAGACGAAATCCCCGACGCACGGAAAATCTACGCGTGTTTCCACGCTGTGATAGAATGCTCCTTTGAGCACCGCCGTTACTTCGCCGCGTTCGGTCATGACCGTGAAGCGCTCGCGCCGAAGCTCTGTCACCCTGCCGGGCAATAATCCGTTGGGAATTGCTTCTGTTTCTGTATATCCATAGGTTTTCAGATTTATCATAGTTTTTTTGTTAGCTCCTTTAATGTTGTTTTTGGACGCAAAAATGCCACGGACAAGCAGCCTCTAAAGAAGCTGCTGTCACGCGGCATCAGGACGCAAAAAAGACACGACCTTCATCGTATCCTGCAAACAGCAATATTCACGAAAGGTTACTTCGGATGGCATACCAAATAATAGGGGCGTTTCCCCGCTTTTTTCGCGTATGCCTACTATTCAGTTTTAAGACCAAACCACCATATAAGTAGTTGCCATTAAAACACATCTCCCTTCGTGTCAGGAACTTGCTTATCGCTAAGCTTTCTATAAAATAACCTATTATGGAAAAAAATCAATGCCTGAAAGCGCAGATTGTTGGCCTGCTCCATCGAGTCTGCCGTTGATAAAGAACTCGCGAGCATTAAAAGTAAGCGTGAACGCTTCCTCAAGTTGTTTGAAGGAAACGGCGATGGTATATCAAAGATCAGCGAAATTGCAGAAATCGACAAGATACTCATTGAATACTAATAATTCATCATTCAGCTAACGGCAGGTTAAGTGGGAGTTATTTACAAATAGAATATCCTATCCACTGAAATCAAGTAACGGTGAGCTAATTGAAAAGATGAATGGTTTTTTTGTTGTAGCATTCCATAAAGGTCTTGGTGCCTCACGAACTAGCTAAAAAATATGTTCCTAGTACAGCCGAGATAACACGATACGACTGGCAAAAAAATAGTTATCTTCAAGAATTCATAACTTATATTCCGTCTTCCCAGAACCTTGTAATTGCTCATTTTGAATCCTTGATGCAGAGGGGTCCACAAATTATCACGTGATAGTGAAAATTTTGGACTTATTCATGGTGATTTTTGTTTTGGTAACTACACAGTTCAACCAAATGTAAGCATCACTGTATTTGCTTTTGATGAATGTCAATACGGATGGTTCACGCAAGATATTTCTGTTAACTTATTCTATGGTATTGCAGTGCCTAGTCCAGATGAAGATGTTCCAACTTTTGTGAAAAGGTATCTAACTTCGTTCTTGGAAGGTTACGAAAAAGAAAATACGATTGATATAAGATTATTAAGAGACTTACCACTATTTATGGATTTGAGACAAGTTATTCTTTATTCAGCTCTCTATCGAAACGGAAACATTGAAGCACTCGATGGTTGGTCTAGGGAGTTCTTGAAGCGTGTCCGATATAATATGGAAAACAATATTTCACTGATTGAACCCGATGATATTTTAATTTTTATAACTTAAAAGAGCAATAACATGAATAAACGGCAGCCAAGTTGATGGGCTGCTGTTTCTCAACTAACGGGCAGGATAACACAATGCTTATATGGAATATATTTGAAAAAAAGATACTATGAGGAGTGAAAAATTTGAGATATAGAGCGTGTTCACTTTGCATTATTAAAAGAAGAGAATCAATATTACTTGAACAATTCCCGGAAGAAGAAGGTATCATTACATTTCGCCCAGTTGGTGGCACGATTGAGTATGGAGAAGATAGTAAATCAGCTGTAATACGAGAAGTAAAAGAGGAAATTAATATTGATATTATTGAACCAAAATTGATAGGGATTATCGAGCACATCTTCCCTTGGTACGGAGAAATTGGACATGAATATGATTTTATTTATGAAGCGAGCTTTAGTCGAATGGATAACTATAACAAGAATGAATTTGAAGGGATTGAGGGGGACAAAAAGTTTATAGCTGTTTGGAAGAACTTAGATGATTTTGAAGAAAACCTTCAGTATAAACTTGTTCCTGACGGTCTTTATGAGATGCTTACAAGTGGGCAAATTTCTGATATTAAACAAATTAACACAAAAGATTTATTGGTTTTTAAAGGGTCTTGATTTAACCTAGCGGGACACGTTAGTGGAATAGCGGTTGCTTCGGCAGCCGTTTTTTATTTGTTCAACTAACGAGCAGATTAGCTGAGTAACAGAAATGTTGATATTGGATCAGATACCAATAAATTGAAATTTAAAAAATGTCTAACGTCTATACTGTCATAGCGTAATAAAAAGGGGTTTCTAAGTGTATTAAACCTGTGTGGTTTGGTAGGATATTTATATTTTTTGAGAGAGGTGTTAACTTGAAGAAAACATTCATAATCATTTTAATAATTGCA
>NZ_CDRJTB010000041.1:0-57797 GCF_976954365.1 Paenibacillus sp. Marseille-Q9583 | reverse complement strand
GAGCGAAGAATAAGGCTGACGATAAAGATCAGAACAACGGCCCCGATCAAAGAAGGGAAGAAATAGAAATCACTTACTTTAGGTCCCCAGCTTCCCAGAAGCACGCCACCAAGCCATGAACCGATAATACCTGCGATAATGTTACCAATTACCCCGCCTGGAATATCTCTGCCCATAATCAGACCCGCTAACCAACCAATGATCCCACCAACAATTAACATCCATAAAAAACTCATGTTACTTCAACTCCTTCGTTTTGTTGTTTTCGATGTCTACTATTAACCTTGCCAATCATGTTTAAACCACTTGTAAAAACTTACTACTGCCGGTAGAGTTAGGAAATGGCCTCAAAATTGAACCCGATAATGTATTACAACTATAAACATGCTATAGTGAAAAAATATTATGAAATACTGAGTAAGTTGCTATCAGTAAAGGGTAATTAAGAAGTAAATACAATTTATACAAACAAAGGAGTCGCTACTATGGAACGGCCTAATGAGGTATTGTTTTATGTGGGAACGTACAACCCTGAAGGTGAGGAAGCTATTCTACTATGCTCACTTAGTTCTTCATCAGGGGAAATGAAGATTCTTGAGGGTACTAAGGGCATTGAGAATCCATCGTTTTTAGCAGTAAACAGCACAGGCAGCGTGCTCTATGCGGTTAGTGAGAAGGATGAGGGCGAGGTCTATGCCTTTGCTATTAATCCTGTTACTAAAGCCTTGAGTCCACTTGGAAGTCGTCCTACGGAAGGTGGCGCTCCTTGTTATGTCTCAATCAGTCCTAAGCAAGATTACATATTCGTCTCTAATTATTCGGGTGGCAATGCCAACGTATTTCCTGTAAATGAGGATGGTTCGCTTCAGGTCATGTCTGATCAAGTGAAACATGTAGGTTCAGGAATTCGTGAAGACCGTCAGGAAGCTCCGCATCCACACTCCGTCATTCCGGATGGAAGCGGCAAGCATATACTGGTTTGCGACTTGGGACTGGATCAAATCCTGATTTATCGCCTTGAAGAAGGTAAGCTGTCTAAGCATCGGGAGATTAATCTTCCACCAGGTTCAGGCCCACGCCATCTAGCGGTACACCCTTCAGGACAATGGATTTATCTGGCGAATGAACTAAACTGTACCGTAACGGTATTTGCTAATGATGAGCAGAATGGGAACCTCAGCATTTTACAGCATGTCAGCACGCTTCCAGAGCAATATAATGCGGGTAGTGATGATACAGCTTCCGATATTCATGTATCGCCATGTGGTAAATTCTTGTATGTCTCAAACCGGGGACAAGATAGTATCGCCTTGTTCCATATTGAGGGTTCAACAGGTCATCTTGAAGCGGTAGATTGGCAGGTTACAGGCGGACGTACTCCGCGTAATTTCGCCATTATTGGTGGTAAGCTGCTCGCTGCGAATCAAAATAGTGATATTATTACTTCGTTCTCCATCGATAGTGACAGTGGCAGATTAATTCCTACAGGGAACGAGCTGAAGATAAAGACACCGGTCTGTATTCAAGCCGTGTAGGCTGGGAATAGGTTATTGTATGTTTCAATATTAGGGGCTATTCCCCGGAATTCATCAAAATAAAAGGCCTTCCCATCAGCTGTACATGTGCTGAGGGGAAGGCCTTAAATGGTATAATGGCAAGTTACCTTAAAACATATTTCGAATTCCTAGATCGTAAAAGCCTATGTCATCTAGCATGATTTTATCTCCCTCGGCTTCAAGGTAGAAGGTGATTTCCGTCAGGTTCTCAGGCTCTAGCTCAGGTTCTTCTTCCTGAAACTGTTCAAACGGCATCTCATAGGTCTGAAATACAGCTTCGGACAGATCACCGTACTTCCCATCATTAATCCGTTCTTCAAGCCATGGGAATAACGTGAACTGAGTTTGCGGAAGTGGAAGAATATCCATTACCTCACTTAACGGCAAGCGTGCTGAGGTATCATTTTTGTCGGTTAACTCAACCTCTACATTGGGAGGTAGTGGAATACTTAGTTCATCTTTGATATCACCATTGAGGTTTGCTAGCGAAAATGTAAGGCCATCTGCGTCTGAAAGGGCCATTTCAGTAACAACACTGTCTTTAAGCTTAATGTTGTAATAAGCTTCCTCGTCTTTTTTGGCTGTGCGTTCAAGAACGACACCATATGTGGCTTTGCTCTTCGATTCACGATCCTTCGCGAGCTCTTCCGACCAGGATAATCCGGATGCTTCTGCTGTTCCAAGATTAACGGTATTCTTGTTGCGGTCCTCGTCAAATGTGGCTACTGGCCGATATCCCCCATCCTGGAATCGATTGTAGTAAGTGGTCTCCGGTAGCCATTTCAGTCCGCTGCGGTAATCCCGGAACAAGCTCTGGTATTCGTCTTTTCCATGCAAAGTGGTCTCCAGAAAAGCTGACACATACACTTTAGCGATTTGCCGCTGCTTGTCCGCATCCATAATTTGCGCTCGATTTAAAAAGAGGCCAGCAGGTAATGTCTGATCATACGCGCCCCAATCGCTGTTGAATTGACTATGATTGGCGTCCGCAATATACAGCGAGCTTTTGAAAGCAGAGGACCCTTGAGAATAGGAAGTACGTATATACTGCCGGTCACCATAGAAATCATGTACATCCCCATCACGAGCCCCTTGCAGAGTCAAATAGTTGACATCCTTGAGACGGGCTTGCTGATCGTCTATCGTTTTGTCCGTAGGGGCAAGGGCGACCACAGAGGCTATATTAAAACGATCTACTGCCTTCATAACGGGATCATTTTTGAACCAACGTTCGGCGTCTGCTGCCATAGCAACAGCTTGTCCTCCGCGGCTATGGCCGAGCAGGGCGGTTTTTGTGAAATCTATTTTATTATAAAAAGGATTGCCTGGTTCATCCGAGAAAGCTGCTAGCTGTTCCAGGTGTTTCAGAATGATCCAGGTCCGTACTTTGAAATCATTGTCCGGAATACCGGACCAAGCAGAATAGTTCAGGAAATTCTCATCCAGCGAAATTGCGATAAACCCCCGGCTGGCCAAGAGTTCACCGAGATAAGCGTACCCTCCGTCAGAGTAATCTTCCATCATATGATTTCCGTGCACCATCAGAACTACCGGATAGGGACCTTCGCCCTCAGGCATCCATACTCGGCCGTTCAGTGGTAGTGCATTATAATCGAAACCCCAGAATAAAGTGCGGAGTTTTGACCAATCCTTAATATAAGCAGAAGCATCTACTGTAGAAGAAATCACATTGGTATCCTTGCCGTATTCGGTCCGATGCAGATCCTTACCGCTGGCATAAGTGAAGGTCTGATAGGCTTGATTGCCAGGTTGTGACGGACTTGCGGCTGTCAATGGAATCACATCGGAATCACTGATATCAATGGGTTCCAAAGTAGGTATTTCCTGCACTCCGTTTGCTAGAGCAAGTTGGGAAAAAGTCACCGTAATGCTAAGCAGAAGTCCCATGGTTATTCTTTTACTGCGCAGCAGACCGATGGCTAATCCGCCCAATGCACCTAATACGGATAGTAGAACAGCAATGAGAACCGCAGCTTCAATCTCAAAATCTGCGTAATATAAGATTAGTAGAATCGCTCCAACATCGCTCAATACACAGCCTGCGAATAGTCTTGGGATGCGTAGTCCGGTCAACGCGATCAGTACAGCAATGATATTACTGGCAATGGCCAGCAGAATGGTACTGGTACCTGCAGCAAGTGCAATATCTGTTGGCACCCCTAATCCAGTGGGTATACCTAATACGGCAGTGGTGAAGGCTAAAAAGCAAACGATCCAAAGACCAGCGATTGCTGTCCTCCAGACCGTTGTATCATAACGGTAAGTTCCCCTAATCCTTCGACTAATTTCTTGAGTCATTCTCCTATGAAGCCGTGGTCTTATCGGCGCAGGGACGTACTCTAAATCCATACCCATGATTCTCACTCCCGACATTAAGCGGTAATTTCTCTAGACCATAAGCTGTAGCAATAATATTACTTTATAGCATCAATAACAAGTGGATCTTACAGGAACCCACACCATGGCCTGTATAGCATGGGATTTGAAAGATTCCTTTGTCATTGGTTGGAAAAAAAGGTTTGACACGGTTAAAGGGTTTCAGTATTATATCCATATAAACCAACTAAGTAGATAGGAATAATTGAAGAAAGTTCTTACCGTACAGACGGAGGAACGCCTGCATTAGGCTCGCAGACACGTGTCATAGGACCGGTTTGACCTGCCATACGTGGGCTTTCCTCCGTTCTTTTTGTTATCCACAGGAAAGAAATGATGGCAAGAAAAAACATGGGGGAGTGGAAAAGATGAAGAAAAAGATGAATAAAGGTCTTCTTGTAGGGTTTAGCTTGTTGCTGACGGCAGGGCTTACTGCTGCTTGCGGCAGCAATAACAACAACGGCAATAGTGCTAGTTCGGCAACAGACGCACCAGTAACAACCAATTCAGTGGAGGCCACAAATGCGGCTGAAGCAACAAAAACTCCATCTAAAGATCCAGTAGAACTACTGAACGTATCTTATGACCCTACTCGCGAATTGTACGAGAATTATAATAAAGCTTTTGCTGCCTATTGGGAGAAAGAAACAGGACAGAAGGTCACCATTAAGCAATCCCACGGTGGATCGGGGAAACAAAGCCGTGCTGTACTTGATGGTCTGGAAGCGGATGTTGTGACATTAGCACTTGGTTATGATATAGATGCCTTGCAGGAAAAGGGACTTATTAATGAAGGCTGGCAAAGTAAATTTGATCATAACAGTTCACCGTACACCTCGACGATCGTATTCTTAGTACGCAAAGGAAATCCAAAAGGAATCAAAGATTGGCCGGATTTGCTTAAGGAAGGCGTAGAAGTGATTACACCGAATCCGAAAACATCAGGTGGCGCACGTTGGAACTACTTGGCGGCGTGGGGTTACGCGCTAGACCACAACAATAACGACGAAGCTAAGGCTGAGGAATTTGTAAAAGAATTGTTCAAACATGTTCCGGTGCTGGATACGGGTGCGCGCGGTTCTACGACCACTTTTGTAGAGCGTGGAATTGGCGATGTGCTGATTGCATGGGAGAATGAAGCTTACCTTTCTGTAGAAGAGCTTGGTCCAGATAAATTCGATATCGTAAATCCATCTGAGAGCATTCTGGCTGAACCGCCGGTAGCAATAGTAGATAAGGTTGTGGATAAAAGAAATACGCGTGAAGTGTCCGAGGCTTACTTGAAGTATCTCTATACGGAGGAAGGACAAAAAATCGCGGCTGAGAACTACTACCGTCCAACGCTAGAAAGCGTGAAAGAACAATATAAAGATAAGTTCCCGGAAATAAAGCTCTTCACATTGGCTGATAAATTCGGAACCTGGAAAGAAACGCAAGAGAAGCATTTTAACGATGGCGGGATCTTTGACAAGATCTATGTGCCGGGTGCTAAATAACAGACTAATAAAACGGAAATTATATTTTTTCTTTAAGAGATTTGTCCCTAGTAAGGGGCTGATCGGCTAACTTGCCGAAGGCGAGAAAGGATGAATAGGGGATGAATGTCACCACAACGACTACAGCTGTATCGGCGACAACGCGGCGAAAGATACTACCCGGTTTTGGGATAACGATGGGGTACAGCGTACTTTACCTGAGTCTCGTGGTACTCTTGCCACTTTCAGCATTGTTGTTCAATTCTACTGGGCTGAGCTGGGCGAAATTCTGGGATGTAGCTACCGATCCGCGTGTATTGGCTTCGTATCGTGTCAGCCTGTCTACGGCAGCGGCCGCTGCTTTTGTGGATGCTATTCTAGGTCTCTTGCTGGCGTGGGTACTAGTGCGTTACGAATTTCCGGGCAAAAGAATATTTGATGCGCTGATTGATCTTCCGTTTGCTTTACCGACAGCTGTAGCTGGTGTCTCCTTGACGGCTCTTTATGCCACAAATGGCTGGATCGGGGCGTGGCTTGAGCCACTAGGATTAAAGGTGGCATTTACTCCGCTTGGCATTACCCTTGCCTTAATGTTCATCGGGATACCGTTCGTCGTGCGAACGGTACAGCCGGTGTTGGAGGATTTGGACCGAGATATGGAGGAAGCCTCGGCAACCCTCGGTGCAGGCCGCTGGAGAACCTTTCGTTCAGTAGTACTGCCTGAGCTGTTCCCTCCGTTGTTAACAGGCTTTGCTTTGGCATTCGCCCGTGGTATTGGTGAATTCGGCTCTGTCGTGTTCATCTCCGGTAATATGCCGATGAGAACGGAGATTGCTCCTTTGCTTATTATGTCCAAACTGGAGCAGTATGATTATGCTGGTGCTACCGCCGTTGCGTTGCTCCTGCTTCTCATTTCCTTCTTAATGCTGTTAGTCATTAATACGCTCCAGCGTTGGGTGCGTAAGACTTCTCGTTAAGTCCTTTGGTTCTGACTCTCTATATTGCAAGTATTTAATTTGGAAGTTTTGTTTTGCTGAGCGAGTATTAGCGAGGCTACATCCTAATAGGTAAATGACGACTTTATTTTACGAAGCATACTTGCTTCCGTAAAATGCAGAATCCTTCGTTAGATAGAGGACTCGAAGAGTAATCCGGGTGTTGGAGGAGCGATAGCGATCTCGGTGTTTGAAACTGAATAATTGGTAAGAAAGGAACGGAGAGGAATATTGGAACTGTAGAAGCGTTAGCGTTCGCCTTTATCCTCGGATTTCTACCGTGACAGCGGTTCAAATCAGGAAATCTGAGGATAACAGCGATCGGAAGTCCAATAATCCTCGGAGTGACCTATTACCAGTAATCAGGGTTAACAAACTCTGAGATAGCAGACAGTCTGATAACTCCCAAATTTACTCAAGATGCTTCACATCTACCGAAATTCGGCATTTTTCAGAAGCAAATCATGTCTTCGTAAAACCCTTTAAAGGAGGAATAACTTGTGGCAGGCACCATCCCACTCCAAGCTCCCCGGCTGCAGAAGAATACGTCCTCGCCAGCGACAACGGAAACCAAGGCTGTAAAATGGGTGTTGATCGGAGCTGCTGGACTAGTCCTTTTTTGGCTGATTGCCTTGCCTTTGTTTGTTGTGCTGACAGAGGCGCTGAAAAAGGGCTGGGACGTATATATAGCTGCCCTGACCGATCCAGATGCCCGTTCCGCGCTGCGGCTGACGTTGCTTGTTGCAGCGATCACTGTTCCACTGAATACTTTTTTTGGCGTAGCGGCTGCATGGGCAGTAACCAAGTTTCGTTTTCGCGGCAAAGGGTTTCTCATTACTCTGATTGATCTTCCCTTTGCAGTGTCGCCGGTGATCGGCGGACTGATCTTTGTGCTCGTCTTTGGTGCCAATGGTTGGTTTGGTCCTTGGCTGAGCGCTCATGATATTAAGATCGTATTTGCGCTTCCAGGGATCGTGTTGGCCACACTGTTTGTGACATTTCCTTTTGTGGCGCGTGAGTTGATTCCACTGATGGAGGATCAAGGGACACAGGAGGAAGAGGCAGCGATTACCCTCGGAGCACATGGGTGGCAGATCTTTTTCAGAGTCACGCTTCCTAATATTAAATGGGGTTTATTATATGGCATTATTTTGTGTAATGCGCGGGCTATGGGCGAGTTCGGTGCAGTCTCAGTGGTGTCTGGGCATATACGTGGAGAGACAAATACACTGCCGCTGCATGTTGAGATTTTGTACAATGAATATCAATTCTCAGCCTCTTTTGCAGTAGCATCACTGCTCCTGTTGTTGGCCTTGGTAACGATGATTATTAAAAGCTGGTTATCACGGAAAAATGCCCATTGACAGTACTTTTGGTTCCATGCTAAGTTAATTCATAGTATACGGGTTGGTAATAACGGAATTGTGAAATTTAGGCGGATATAATCCTTTGGATGGGGAAAGGGAGGCTAGAGAATGGCTAAACCGCTGAAAGTGGATGATTTATGGCTTACGCGGATTGCAGGGCTTCTGGATGATATGGAATTTGGCTCCTTGCATATCGTGGTGCATGAAGGTCAGATTGTTCAGATGGAGCGTACGGAACGCAAACGTTTTGAGAATGGCAATGGCAATGCAAATGGGCGTTACATTAATGAGAGTGGAACCCGGCGGGCCGATTCCCAATCGGCAGGACGTTGATGCAATCTCGGGCAATCATAAAGGGATCTATTATCTTTCTGGATAAAAATTATGGAGTTGCCTCAGCAGCCTTGAAATCACTGCTGGGGCAACTCCTCTGTTTTTTGATACAAAGCACCGTTTAGGACTCAGAAGACTCTAAACGCAGTTTTTTGCACATTTGGCATGCTAACGGACCCTAGCTCTTTTTAATGAATAGCAGCAGTGGAGAAGACAGAGCAGCGATTCTTCCGAACATGGAGAAACGCTGCTCTGTTATCTTTTTACCAAGTAAGCGACCAGCGATGCAGGCAGCGTTTTAATAACGATTTGCCTGACGTGAAGAGGAAATCCCTTCAACCAACAGTACGAGCGCAGTGATGCCATGCATGATCCAACCTAAGAGTGGGATAAACGCTAAAATCGAGGTGATAATGCCTAGAACATTCCCTACGATGGGTTTCCGCTCTCTTTGCAGGATTACAATGGCTACAGCGTGGAGCAAAAAGGCAACGGCAAGAGGGACCCAACCATTCGCTATAATAAAGAGACCGCCGAGGACAGGGAGAGCCAGAAAAGCCTCATACACACACGTTCCCCATTTAAACAGCTTTGCTACAGGAGACATTATGCCACCAACCTTTTTAGAATATTGTTATAGATACTATTCCACACAGTGAGTAATAGGATTCAAGAATATAATACTTACCACTTTGGTGGATGTGTTTGCTTGCTTTTGTTACTTAATGGTTAACAGATCGTTTCAAGCCAACGAATGCCGGCGAGTCTTGCCTGTGCACCATAGAGTCGTATATAGTTGGAACAGCAATGCTGAACGGCGCTAATTCTATTTTATTGTAAGATGCTAGGAGGCGAACGGTATGGGGACAACAGGAAAGCTGGATATACGTCATGAATGTCCTTCAGTGGAACAGTATTTAGCGCTGAGAAAAGAGGCTGGACTGAGTGCAATGAGCGCGGAAGGGGCTGCGATAGGGCTGCCTCGTTCTATTTTTGCGGTAACCTTGTATGAGAAGGATATCTTGGTCGGGATGGGCAGGCTGATTGGCGATGGGGGATGCTTTTTTCAGGTTACGGATATCGCAGTGAAGCCTTCTTATCAGGGTCGCGGTTTAGGGAAATTGATCATGCGAGAAATCAGGGAGTTCCTTCATACTGTACCGGACAAGGCTTATGTCAGTCTAATCGCGGATGGGGAAGCCTCTAAATTATATGCACAATATGGCTTTGAATCGGTCATGCCACGTTCTCAGGGAATGTTTTTGCGCCCTTAATGTGAGGACATGCTACTTAGTAAGAGAGTTCCCCTTGTATTGGTGAAGGGGTTTTTCGTTTGGGAGTTAACTTACGGGAACTGATTTCAAGTGGACCTCATGGGATAAATAATGTTTAAAGGTTGTAAGGGAAAAGCTATTGAGACGAGGATTAAAAATATAAATAAGTAGGAAGGTCGTACGCTGGCCTTGCCTGGACAAAGTGAGGAAAAAACAGATGGATGTTGTAGTATTGGGTGCTTCAGGAACGATTGGAAAGGCGATTGTACAAGAGGCTTTAAAAAGAAAACATGAGGTAACAGCTGCGGTGCGTAATCCAGAAACGTTCACCCTTGAACATGAACGTCTGCATATCACAACTGTAGATGTTCTAAATCCTGCTTCAGTTGCAGATGCGGTCCGTGGACACGAAGAGGTAATCAGTGCATACGGTCCAGTACTTGGCCAAGAGAAGAATTTGATAACAGCTGCTAAGGCAATTGTAGAGGGAATGCAAGAAGCTGGGTTAAATCGACTGCTAGTTGTAGGTGGTGCAGGTAGTTTGAAGACTGAAACTGGAGAGCTGTTGATGGATACGGCAGACTTCCCAGCTGAGATTAGACCACTGGCAGAGGCACATGCGGAAGCTTATGAAATTTACAAAAACACAGAACTGGACTATACATATGCCAGTCCTGCTGCGGTAGTTCATTCAGGTCGACGTACAGGCCAATTTCGCATTGGACTCGACCGTCTCGTTTTTGATGAGAATGGCGAAAGCTTGATCAGTGTAGAGGATTTTGCTGTAGCTATGGTGGACGAGCTGGAGGAAGGGAATTTTAGCCGGACGAGATTTACTGTAGCTTATTGATATCAGGCTAGTTGTGGATTGAAGTGTAGCGGAAAGGGGCCGAACCATGTATCTGGTAACTGCTGAGCAAATGCGGCGGCTGGACGGAGAAACAATTCAGCGGCTGGGGATTCCAGCTATTGCGCTGATGGAGAATGCGGGAAGAGTGATCGCAGAGGAGATCGTTGCGCTGTGCCGGCGGAGAGGTGGAGAGGGCTGCAGAAATGCAGCCGGATGGGAAGACGCCGGGAAGGATGCATTTCAGGTCAGCGCAGATCATGCGCTGACCCTGGACAATGCCGCCGCCGAGCGATGGTTCATCCTCGTCGGCAAAGGCAACAACGGCGGCGATGGCCTTGCCGCCGCACGGTATCTTCGCGAGACTGGCATCGCCGTCACGCTCGTTTATGCGGTGCCGCCGGAGTCGCTCTCCGGCGAGGCCGCCCTGCAGCGCGATGCGGCTGCAGCCATGGGCCTTCCTGCCGTGGTATACGGCAGGGACCGGGTGGACCTTGCCGAGTGCAGCGGCATCTTGGATGCGCTGCTCGGCACCGGCGCCGCGGGAGCCCCGCGCGGCGCCTATGCGGAGCTGATTGCCGCAGCGAATAGCAGCGGCAAAGTGATTGTGTCCGCGGACATCCCGAGTGGTCTGAACGCGGACACGGGGGAGACGCATGAGCCTTGCATTCATGCGTCGGTGACGGTTTGCCTCGCGTTTCTCAAGCGAGGCCTCCTGCAATATCCCGGTGCAGGCGCAGCGGGGCATGTGAAGGTCCGGGCCATCGGCATTCCGTCTTCTTTGGCCCCTGAAAGCGGTGTGCAGGTTCACCTGCTGACACCGGAAGTGCTGCATGCCCATCTGGGCGTAGATCTGGCCCGCCGGCGTTCGCCTGAAGGCCATAAGGGTACTTATGGGCATGTCCTTCTTGCTGCAGGCACCTTAAGAATGAGCGGCGCCGGACTGCTCTCTGCCCGTGCTGCGCTTCGGGCAGGCTGCGGATTAGTGACATGGGCGCTTCCTCAGAAGCTGCTGCCCTATATCATCGGTTCTGCCCCTGAACTCATGTTAGCCGATGTTGGGGGCAATGAAGATGGAACCTGGCAAGCAGGGAGCGTTTCAGAGCTACTGAAGCTAAGTAAAGAGCGAGATGTTCTTGCCATTGGTCCCGGTCTTGGTCGATTCGAGGCTGATACAGAATGGCTTCGCAATCTCTGGGAAGGGACGGATTGTCCTCTGGTGATCGATGCGGATGCTTTAAATATATTAGCTGATGCTGATTACAAGAGCTGGGCAAGTAGACGCCATCCGGTGATTCTGACGCCTCATCCAGGTGAGATGGCCCGTCTTGCTAGTATAACAACAGCTGAGGTGCAACGGGACCGCATCAGTCTGGCTATGGGATATGCGAAAGAGCATGGGGTTACGCTTCTATTAAAAGGAGCACATACGGTTATAGCGACGCCTGAAGGGCAAGCTTATGTAAACACCACAGGCCATCCCGGCATGGGTACTGGTGGAGCCGGTGATGTGCTAACGGGCATCATTTCCAGCCTGCTGGCTCAGGGACTGAATGAGGCGCAGGCAGCAGCTTTTGGTGTATATCTACACGGATTAGCAGGGGAGAGAGCCGCCCGTCAGCGGAATAATCCAGCGGCTATTATTGCCGGTGATATCATAGAAGCACTCTGAGTGCAGCTTATAACAGCAGCAAGCAAAGCAGCGGTAGAAATAGTGCAAACACAGGCAGTAACAGAGGGGAACGCTCTACACCCAGTTGCGTCACTCGTAGCAGCAACAGTCCCAAAATTCCAGCCAGGCCCCACAGCAGTAGCTCTGCACCTTGTTCTGCTGCCAGCCATAGACCTGCACCGAAACCTGCGGCTACGTATACAACAAGGGAAACGATGTGGGATGTGATACGCAGGAGGCGCAGCAGAACATCGGCTACTAGTGCGGCAGGCAGTCCATAAGCGTAAATCGCATAGGGGATCGAAAGTGGCCAACCCTCTGGTATGCCGTTATGTTGTGGAAACCCAAGCATAAGTAAGGAGATAAGGACGTATGTTAGCCCAGCGCAGGCTAATTTTGTTAATGCATACATGCCGCTTGTTAAACGGACAGAAGGAATATCATAATCGGGCATCTTATTCATAGGTATACATTCCTCTCGTGTTGTGTTGTGTATCAGCTGGTGACCATATCTCCACCGTTGACATGTATACATGTCCCGGTAACATATGAAGAATCAGGGCCCGCTAAAAAGAGATATGCTCCTGCTAGCTCATAAGGCTGTGCAGCACGTTTAAAGGGTGTATCTGTACCAAAGATACTAACTTCCTCTGCAGAGTAGCTTGAGGGAATCAGTGGGGTCCATACCGGACCGGGAGCTACACTGTTGACACGGACGCCAGCGTCTACGAGAGATAAGGCTAAAGAGCGGGTAAAAGAGACCACCGCCCCTTTGGTGGAGGAATAATCTATGAGCTCTTTATTTCCTTGATAGGCAGTAATGGAAGCGGTATTAATGATGGATGCACCTTTTTTAAGATGTGGAAGTGCGGCTTGAGTTAAGTAGAAGAATGGGAAAATATTTGTCTGAAACGTCTGGTACAGCTGCTCTTCTGTGATATCCAAAATACTTTTTTGTGGATATTGGACCCCGTGATTATTGACCAGAATGTCCAGCTTGCTGAAGGTGCGGATCGTATGCTCCACAGCCCTGAAACAATTTTTCTTATGGCGTAAATCAACTTCAATCCGTAAACAGCGTTGCCCTAATTCTTCGATCCGCTTTTGAGTGACTTCTGCATCTGAGGCTTCGTATAAATAAGCTATAGCAACGTCTGCACCTTCTTTTGCAAAAGCAATGGCTGCGGCTTTACCAATTCCGCTGTCACCTCCGGTGATGAGTGCAACCTTTCCCTTCAGTTTTCCACTGCCGATAATTTCCGGGTTTTCACTGATAGGACGAGGATTCATCAGACTCTCTAGGCCCGGCTGACGATCTTGATGCTGTGGAGGAAAAGCAATAGGCTGCTCTTTACATACTGTCCGCTCCCCATAATAGGGGTAGATGGGATTCATTTTTTTGAAATAACCTCCTTGCGTTCTACCTTCCGTATATTTCTATGCATGCGCCCAGAAAAGCGTGCGCTGTCATCAATACATACATATGCGTTTATAAACCCGAGTCGGAGGAGGCGCTTGTCTAAAATGAATGATTGGCGAAATATCGATGATTTGATTCATGGAACCGCGGTTCAGAAAGAGGTCTATAACCTTCTTTTAGAGCTTGATATTATGAATTTGCTAAAGGACTATAACCCTTTGTTGGTTGGGACAATACCGCTTGGAATTCAAGTGGAGGGCAGCGATTTGGATATCATTTGTGAGGTTTATGATCCTGTGAAGTTTAAAGCGCTAGTTGTTCGATATTTTGGAGCTACGGAGGGGTTTGTTAGCGAATCACGAGTGGTTCAAGGCATTCCTCGAACGAAAATTAACTTTATGGTAAAGGGCTGGCCTATCGAACTGTTTGGACAGCCGAGGCGAACGGAGCTTCAGAATGGTTATTTGCATATGATCGTTGAAGCTGAAATTTTAGCTCAGATGGATGATGATTTTCGCGAACGGATCATTCTTTTAAAATCAAACGGATGGAAGACAGAGCCTGCCTTTGCGAAAGCTATGGGATTAGAGGGCGATCCTTACGAAGCGCTGCTGGAGCTGGAAGAGCTTCCTCGAAGCGCTCTTCATGCTTTATGCCATTCTATACAAGCGAGGCGATAAGTATGATCTTGTCTTGAGAATATACGTACAGCCGGTATTGCCAAGTGCCACCTGATGGTTATTGGAACCAACGAACATGGAAGAGGGTTCTGGGAAGGAAGGGCTGGCAGTATAGAGGTGGAATTATGCTGTATTCTCAGGATATCTTATGATACTCAGGACAAAATAGAAATACCACCCTCCCTCTGAAATACGCAATATTAGGTATATGTATATCTCAGCAAAAGTTACGGTGAACTAAGGGCTGCTAGTGCAGTATACTATATAGGAGTATGATAATTGCCTATTTTTGCAGGCAGGAGGTCTTTTATGCGTTTTAAGGATGTATTTTCAATTATTGGTCCGGCAATGGTCGGTCCTTCAAGCTCACATACCGCTGGCGCGGCGCGGATCGGGAGGGCTGCGAGGCAGGTGTTAGGTGAAGTTCCACGTGTGGCCGAAGTAACGTTTTTTGGCTCTTTTGCAGCAACTTATCAGGGACATGGTACAGATCGAGCGATTGTTGGAGGGTTACTTGATTTCACTACCGATGATCATCGGCTTCCAGATTCTCTAGAACTGGCAGAAGAAGCGGGGATGGATGTTTCTTTTAAGCAGGGAACAGGCCTGTTTCCACATCCAAACACCGTTAAGCTGCATCTTATCGGACAAGAAACAGGAAGCGAACTGACGCTAACAGGGACATCTATTGGTGGCGGGAACATCGAGATTGTTGATATTGACGGTTTTGGAGTGAAGCTTACGGGGGTCTATCCGACGGTTCTGATTAATCATATGGATTATTTGGGTGTTCTGGCGAGTGTTACGGAAGTGATGCGTAACGGACAGTTTAATATAGGGCATATGTCTCTCGATCGTAAGAATCGCAGTGGTGCAGCCTTAACGGTGCTGGAGCTGGATGAAGCGGCTACACCGGAGCTTATTGAAGCGCTTAAAGCGCTCACTGCTGTGAAATCCGTGAAGCTAGTTAATTTAAATGAAGGTAAGCAAGATGAGAAGGGGAAGGAAAGTTTAACATGAATTTTCAAACACTTAGCGAGCTGGCTGTATTGTGTGAGGAACGGGGTCTCACGATTGGAGCACTTATGCTCGAAGAGCAAAGCGCGGAATCTGGACGTTCCAGTGATCATGAATTTTCCACGATGCGTGAATATTATGGCGTGATGAAAGAGGCTGTTCATCGCGGGATGCATGAAGATACAACTTCGCGCAGCGGCCTTACAGGCATGGATGCCCAGCGTGTAGGAGCATACAACGCGGCTGATGAGCCATGCCTAGGTGGACCTGCTGGTCAAGCTATGGCTTACGCGCTGGCTGTATCCGAAGTGAATGCTTCTATGGGCCGGATCATTGCGACGCCTACTGCTGGTTCATGCGGGATTATTCCGGGTGTATTTCTCAGCTGTCAGGAACGGTTTGGCTGGGATGATGACTACATGGTATCCGGATTGTTCGCAGCCGGGGCCATCGGTTATGTCATCGCCAATAACTCCTTTGTATCGGGTGCGGAAGGCGGCTGTCAAGCTGAGGTAGGTTCTGCCATTGGGATGGCAGCAGGCGCGTTAACCGAGCTACGCGGTGGAACGCCTGCACAAGCAGTGCATGCTGTCGGGCTAGCACTTAAGAACACTTTAGGCCTGATTTGTGATCCGGTTGGCGGACTTGTAGAGATTCCTTGTATTGTTAGAAACGGATTCGGTGCAGTTACCGCACTTGCCGCCGCAGATATGGCACTGGCTGGTGTTCGTAGTGTGATTCCTTCCGATGAAGTTATCAAGGTCATGCTCGAGGTAGGCTCAGCTATGCCAGAGAAACACCGCGAGACTGCAGGGGGCGGGTTAGCGCAGACACCTACCGGCCGTAAAATCATGCAGGATTTACGCAAAAAGAAGTAATTAATATGTCTCAAATCACAATTTGTATTTAGAGCATTTTGAAACGTTCCAGCTGATCCCATTGACCTTCTTGTCGAAGGATTTCTGCCTGCCTAGGTCCAATGAGGTCAAAGTGGGGAAACGATGAACGATTATGAATATATTGGGCAGGCAATCCATTCTCTTCGCACCAGTGTTTCAGTGTGGTAAGATCACTACAGCCCACCTTAGTGACGGTAGTGATACCGGGAAAGCGTGGATCCAGCCAATAATGAGTCAAGAAGGCGATCTCTCCTGCGGAGACCGCTTTTTTCCACCGGGATAATTCTTCTCTATTGATGCCGAAGGCCATAACGTCTCATCCTTATCTATTGTAGTTGACAACATTATAACCCATGAAAGGGGATTACATCATGAACGGACAAGTAAGAGCGGATATTCGTCCTGGGCTTGAAGTGGATATTGTACTTAAGCAGGATCAGCCTACAGGCAAGCTAACACACGGTACAGTGAAAGATATTCTCACGAACTCGCCTCGGCATCCGCATGGCATTAAGGTCAGATTGACTAGCGGACAGGTAGGACGAGTTAAGAATATTACAGGCAACTAAATAAACTACACTTCTCCACATTAAAAAGCGACCCTAATCTCATAGGTTGTTCTGTTCACGGAAACAGAACAACCTACGAGATTAGGGATTTTTGATTTAAGTTGTTATATTCGGCCCATAAAATCCTCAACAGATTTATCAGCTTTAGTCTGATTACATAACGTGCAAGCGCAGACGCAATTATCTGGGGTTGTATGACCCCCTTTAGCACGAGGTAGTAAATGATCAATGGTGTCCCCATAAGCGCCACAGAAGTAGCAGATGTAATTGTCTCTGGCTAGTATATAAGCGCGAAAATCCTTATTACTATACAATCGTCGAATCGTTCGACGGTTTACAACGATAGCGGCATGTTCCCTGACCAGGGTAATTGCAAGCGCTAGATCAATCTCCTGATGCCAGCGCCGTCCCTTGTCGCTATGACCGCGCATTAGAATCATCCCTTTGGTAGAAGGAATCAATTGGGTTGGATCTTCCGGATTTAGCTTTGTGCCTTGAGCATGCGGCCGTTTTCTTCGCTGCTCCAAACCTCGTACGCGTCGGTTCGGATTAGATTCTCCTGAAGAAACAGCAGTGGAAGAGGGCTTTCCCTCCTTGGGACGCACCAATAGAGTGTGCTGATGGGTTTGGATCGTATCAAGCTTCACCAGTAAGGGGTTCGCTGTGAGTTTTATATTTAGTGTTTCCCGTTGTTTGCGACATTCACGGCAGGCACCACGGCGTGAATGTCCCTTGGAACGTTTGCCTGTACGTCTTCGAAATTCTGTGAGCGGCTTTAGCTTGTGGCAATAAGCACACTGCTTGGTAGATAGAAGGTCGGTATCGTTCATAGGTATGTTAGGTGCAGCGCATGTGTACGCATGTCCTGTCTCCTTGTTTTTGAAATATAATAAACTATAGGTTCCACACCATACTTTATGTCTTAGATTTCTCGCTTATAAGGACGTAGAAGTTGTTTATGCTTTGGATTCCATGATGTTTATTTATGAGTTCCGTTAGGTGAAAGGTTAGCTTCTAAACTTAGTATAACGTAAAGCGCTGCTGTTCACATCGTACGTAAAAAAAACGTAAACACAGCCAAATTTGTGATATGCATCTCGGTGAAAAACAGGTAAAACTTGTAAAATAGAAAAAAGGGCAGATTCGTTATCTAGATAGGGTTGCTCTAATTCTTATTTGGAAATGGGGAAGTGAAATGGAATTAACGAAGGGAAGGCCGGGTACAGTAACATGGCTTTATATTCTTCTTATTTTTTTGGGGGTTGGAGCGTTAGGAGGGGGCGGTGCTCTTGTAATAGATCCAAGCGGGGATCTAATGAAAATGCCGACTTCTATGCTGGAAAGATCGCCATTCTCAGATTTTTTATTTCCTGGTATTCTGCTATTTATCGTATTTGGTTTACTGCCCCTCCTCGTTGTTTATGGTCTGATCAAGAGACCTCAGTGGCACTTGGTGGAACGATTAAATCCCTTCAAGAAATTATATAGCTTCTGGGCTTTGTCTCTGTATATCGGGTTTGGGCAAATCATTTGGATAACGGTGCAGACGTACATGCTGAATAGTGTTGCAATTATACATCTGATCTATATGAGTCTAGGGCTGTTGATTCAGGCCGTTACAATACTCCCCTCTGTACAAAGTTACTTTTCGCTGGACGTCGGTACGGAAAGACGTTAAAATTGCAGTGAACAAAAGGCATTTCATTTGTCAGGGCAAGGAGCGAGCCGATTTGACAACGATATACGATATTGCCAAAAGAACCGGTTACTCTCCAACAACGGTTTCTAAGGCGTTTAATAATTATTCCGATGTACGTGAGAAGACGCGTCAGGAAATATTCCGGGTTGCCCAAGAAATGGGATATTTGCCAAATTCACATGCCCGTACATTGACCACTAAGAAATCGTGGACCATCGGCGTGCTGTTTGTAGAGAATACGGGATTTGGTATTCGCCATCCTTTTTTCAGCGCTGTGATCGAGAGCTTTAAGAAGGTTGCCGTGGAAAAAGGGTATGCCCTCATGTTTATCTCCAAAGATGTCGGTGGTAAGCAAAGCGGTTATTTAGAGAATTGCAGGATTCGTGGCGTAGACGGTGTAGTTGTCTTCTTGTCCGATTATGAGGATCCTTATTTCCGTGAACTGCTTGAGAGTGATATTCCTACGGTTATTATGGATTTTGAGACTTCTGAGACGCATACGGTATGCTCCGATAATACAACTGGGGCACAGCTGGCGGTGGAGTATCTAGCCTCTATGGGGCATTGCAAGATTGCTCATATATCCGGAGGCATGAACACATTTCCAGGTAAAATGCGGGAGTTGGGTTACAAGACCGCTATGAAGCAGCGAGGGTTTAAGGTGCCTAAGTCCTATGTTATAAACGGAGCCTTCTATTCTCGGGAAAGCGGCTATAACGCGATGCTGGAGCTTCTTAAGCTCCCTGAACGTCCAACCGCCGTCTTTGCTTCGGGTGACTTACTAGCCTTAGGGGCTATTATGGCTGCTAAAGATAGTGGACTTTCCGTACCGATGGATATTTCAGTGATAGGTTACGATGACATCGATCTTGCCGAGTATGTTTCACCTGCATTGACAACGGTGCGTCAGGATACGGAGCTTCTTGGTAGCCAAGCGGCAGACATTCTTTTATCGTCAATTGAAGGCAAAGTGATAGATAAGGAAGCGATTTTAGTTCCGGTGCAAGTGGTTGAACGGCAATCCTGTGCACCTCCGGTTAGCGGAAGTTAGTCGATATTAAAATCAGGATAAATCTTGACGAACTGAAAAGAGTCCTGCTAAAGTAAAAGACATTATAGCTTTCAATTTTTTCGAGAGAGTGGTATTTGGCACATCTTATGTTGTTAGATGGAGCTATAATCGACTCATGATTATAAATGCTCTTTCAATTGATTTGAAAGATCATTTTTTTTAGAAATAATCGAAACCGGTTTCGATTATTTAGTTTTAATGGCTCATTGCTCCGAATCCGGAAGATGATCCAGTAAAGACTAGTGCTTTGGTAAGAAAACAATTCAGAGGAGATGGATGAAATGGCAAAAGTTCAAACTGTGGTAACTGCAAAAGATACAGGGGAACGCTTAACTCCAAAAGATGCAATTGTTTTTAGCGCAAGAGTAGGATCTGGGTCTGCCGATGTGGAGCTTAAGCCAGAGCAGGAGTTTCAAAAGATGATTGGATTTGGCGGCGCTTTCACTGAAGCTGCTGCTTATACGTTGTCACGCCTGAGCTCCGAGAAACGAGCAGAGGTTATTCATCGGTACTTCCAGAGGGATTAGGCTATAGCATGGGGCGTGTTCATATTCACAGCTGTGATTTTGCCCTCGGCAATTATACTTATGTTGCTGATCATGACACAGAGCTAGCTACTTTTGATATCTCACATGACCATAAGTGGGTACTTCCGCTGATAAAAGATGCCATGGAAGTAAGAGGCGGTGCATTCACGATGCTGGCTTCTCCTTGGAGCCCTCCGGCATGGATGAAAACAAATGGAGAAATGAATAACGGTGGATCACTGAAGCCGGAATACGCAGAAGTTTGGGCACGCTACTATACGAAATTCATTGAAGCTTATGGAAAAGAGGGAGTACCGATTTGGGCAGTTTCCGTGCAAAATGAGCCCGCTGCCGTTCAGGTCTGGGATTCATGTATTTATAGTGCGGAAGAGGAACGGGATTTTGTTAAAAATCATCTTGGACCGGTGATGCATCAGACCGGCCATTCAGATGTGAACATTGTAATCTGGGATCATAACCGCGATATTATGGTCGAGCGTGCTTCGGAAGTATTATCTGATCCTGAGGCTGCAAAGTATGTGTGGGGTACAGGTATTCACTGGTACGGAGGCGAGGAGTTCGACAAAGTAGAAAAGGTACATGATTTATTTCCTGACAAGCATCTGTTGTTCACAGAGGGCTGCCAAGAGGGCGGCGTTAAGCTGGGGGAATGGTTTACTGGCGAACGTTACGGCAGAAACATGATTGGAGATCTCAATGCGTGGACAGAAGGATACCTGGATTGGAACCTGGTACTGGATGAGACTGGAGGTCCTAACCATGTAGGCAATCTCTGCGATGCGCCAATTATTGCAGATACGACAACAGATGAAGTGCATTATAACAGCTCCTATTATTACATTGGGCATTTCAGTAAATTCATTGCGCCAGGTGCAGTACGGATCGGATTTACATCTGAAGCGGAAGGTATCTTAACCACAGCATTCCGTAATCCTGACGGTAGTATTGCTGTCGTACTGATGAATGAAAGTGAAGAAGTGCACAGTGTGACGCTAGGTCTAGGCGAAGAGGTTGCAAGCTGCGAGCTAGCGCCGCATTCCATCGTAACGCATTTGATTTCATAAATAATCTACAACTTAGGAGGACATAAATATGAGCAACTATTATTTCGAATCAGGTACATTTGTAATGGAGCAATTTGATGAAGGAAAGCCTTTTTCCAGTTTCTTACCGGGTCTTGCCGGACTGAAGGGAATTCCGATGTGGACTTTTTATGTGAATCGGGGTCAGGCCATTTGCAGCTTCGGGGTACGCGATAAGAATTCGCCGATCATGGAATTCTCTCCTGCAAATATCTCTTATAAGAACGTAGGGACGACCGGTTTCAGAACCTTTATCAAAATTAAAGGCGAGCAAGAGATTTATGAACCGTTTCAATCTGCACGTCCAGATCCTGCTGCAAAGCGCCTCATGACCATTTTGCCTAATGGGCTTACTATTGAAGAAAGCCATGCCGTACATGGTCTGAAGACGACCGTACACTATTTTAATTTGCCTAATGACGATTATGCAGCATTGGTGCGTCGGGTAGAGATTGAGAACATCGGCGGTAAAGAGATCGAGCTAGAGCTGATGGATGGTTTGCCTGAAATATTGCCTTACGGCGTAGAGAACAGTGGATACAAGGAAATAGGGAATCTGCTGCGCAGCTGGATGGACGTATACAACTTAGAGAATGGTATTCCTTTCTATAAGCTGCGTTCCAGCACCAATGATGATGCACAGGTTAGCGAAATTACCAATGGCCATTTCTACCTGTCGTTCACTGGAGAAGGAGAAAAAGTCTCGCCAATCGTCGATTTCGAGCTAGTCTTTGGTGGCAATACCTCGCTCACGTATCCAGACCGCTTTGCGGGATTAACCCTTGCCGAACTGGGCGAGCTTCCGCAATACCCGGTCAACAAGGTTCCGTGCGGTTTTAGCGGAGTGGCAAGACGTTTAGCACCAGGTAGCAATCTGATCCTGAACACTCTGGTTGGACATGTAAATGACATCGACAAAATCAATAAGAAGGCGGAGCAGTTATGCCGCGATGAATATATCCTGTCTAAATCTCAAGAGGCTGCAGGTCTGACGGAAGAATTAACGGAAGACATTGCCACTCACACTTCTTCGGCTGTGTTTGATGCGTATTGCCGTCAATCCTATCTCGATAACTTCCTGCGCGGAGGCTATCCTTTTGTCTTCGACAATGGTGGGGATGGCTTTGTAGTTCACTTATACTCGCGTAAGCATGGTGACTTGGAGCGTGACTACAACTTCTTCTCTCTCGCCCCAGAATATTATTCACAGGGGAACGGAAACTTCCGTGATATGAATCAGAATCGGCGGAACGATGTGTTTTTTAATCCAAAGGTGGGTAGCTTCAACATCAAAATGTTCTATAGCTTGATTCAGGCGGATGGTTACAATCCACTGAGCGTGCAAGGAACAACCTTTGAAGTGAAACCGGATAGTAAGGCACAAGCTGTGGAGTGGATTGGAGAAGCTGCGGCAGATCATCAAGCTGAGCTTGTAAAGCTGTGTAGCACTCGGTTCACACCAGGTAGCTTAGTGAACTATATTGCGGATCATAATGTTACCTTGAAGGTAAGCGAGCAACAATTTTTGTCGGGATTACTTGCCCTGTCACAGCAAAACATTGAGGCAGCTTTTGGCGAAGGCTTCTGGTCGGATCACTGGACATATAATATGGATCTGGTAGTAGGTTACTTGGATATCTTCCCTGACAAAAAGCAGGAGCTTCTATTTGGGGATAACACCTATGCGTTCTATGACAGCCCAGCGTATGTGCTGCCACGCAGTGAGAAATATGTAATCAGTGACGGAAAGGCCCGGCAATATGGTGCACTCCTTGAGGATGAGGAGAAGCTGCACAAGCTGAAATGGAAAGCTGGAGATACCCATTGGCTGCGTACTGAAGGCGGTCACGGCGCCATTTACCACACCAATCTGTTCGTGAAGATGTTGTCTCTTGCCTTGAATAAATTTGCTACGCTTGACCCTTACGGTATGGGTGTAGAAATGGAAGGCAATAAGCCGGGCTGGAACGATGCTATGAATGGACTGCCAGGATTGTTCGGCTCCGGAATGAGTGAGACTTTTGAGCTGAAACGTACCGTAGTCTTTTTGTTAGATGCTCTGAACGGCAAAGAGAGCGTCCAAGGAGCTGTAGACCTGCCAGAAGAAATTGCACAGTTACTTGAGGCGGTATATCATGCGGTCACGGCGGTTCTGTCGGGAGATTTGGAACAATTTAATTATTGGGATACTGTAGCTTCGGCGCGTGAGGCTTATAGAGCACGTATCCGTTTCGGTATTACTGGAACTGAGTCTGAAGTAACCTTAGAATACATTCGTGAGGCCCTCTCCAAGTTCTTGGTCAAAATCGACGAGGGAATTAACAAGGCAGTAGAACTTGGTAACGGACTTACCCCAACCTATTTCCGCTTTGAGGCGAAGAAATTCCAGCAGGTAACAGATGCTGAAGGTCAACCAGTACTTAGCGGATACGGCCTCCCAAAAGCTGTGGTAGAGGATTTTGAGGTCTATGCATTGCCATACTTCCTTGAGGGGCCTACTCGCCTGTTGAAGACGCTGAAAGATCCGGTGCAAGCCAAAGAAATCTATAATTTGATTAAGCAAACAGAGCTATATGATCCGACTACGTCTATGTATCAAACCTCGGTTAGTCTAGAGGGAGAGTCTCATGAGATCGGACGAATGAGAGCCTTTACGCCAGGCTGGCTAGAGCGGGAGTCCAACTTCCTGCATATGTCCTACAAATATTTGCTTGAGCTGCTGAAGGGCGGGCTTTATGAGGAGTTCTACGGAGAACTGAAGACCTCGCTAGTTCCGTTCCTAGATCCGGCTGTCTACGGACGCAGCACGCTTGAAAATTCATCCTTTATCGCTACCGGAGGTAATCCTGATCCGAACAATCACGGTAGAGGGTTCGTTGCAAGATTAAGTGGGTCGACCGCTGAATTCCTGAGTATGTGGAGAACGATGATGGCCGGAAGCCATGTTTTCAGAGTAGAAGATGGACAGCTTACGTTATCTTTGGATCCGGTTCTACCAGGCTGGCTATTTGATGAACAAGGCAATCTCTCTTTCACATTCCTAGGTGGCACGGAAGTAACTTATTCGAACCCACAATGTGAGAATACGTTTGGGGAGAAGAAGGTTGTTATTCAGAGCATGACGCTCGTCTATCACGATGGAACAGTGACCGAAATTTCAGGAGCACTCGTTCGTGGGGAAGAGGCAGAGGTTCTACGGCGTGGAGAGATCAAGCAAATTCGAGCAATAATGGCATAGAAAATAAGGGAGGGCCTAGGCCCTCCCTTTATTTTTTTCTCCAAATATAAGAAAGTCCTTAAAGGATACCGAGGCGTTTCTTCTTAAACCCGAAAAATGGAACCTATAATCCGAAATTCAATACCTTACGGAGACAGGCAAAAGCAAATACAATGAATATATAATATTTGTAAGCGCTTTATACAAGAGCGGATATAGAGATTCTGGAGGTCCATATGATGGAGAAAAAAACAAATGGGGAATTAAGCCCAGCGATGAAGCCTCAATTTTCGGGCAATTTCGAAACCGGTAAAGTAAATCGTACGCCGCTTTGGAAGAGGTTCGTTGCCCAGCGACATTTGCAGACAATGGCACTGCTCGGTGTCATCTGGATGATTATTTTTAACTACATTCCGATGTATAGCATTATTATCGCCTTCAAGGAGTACAACATCGTCAAGTCAATCTCGGAAGCCCCTTGGGTCGGTCTCGCGAATTTCAAAGAGTTCCTGGCGGATGATAATTTTATGTATGTAATGAAGAATACGCTGGGCATCAGCTTAATCAAGCTGTTGATCTTTCCGCTGCCGATCATATTCGCCCTCTTTCTGAACGAAGTCCGATCTGTTCGCTTTAAGAAGAGTATTCAGACGATATCGTATCTGCCCCACTTCCTGTCCTGGGTCGTCCTTGGCGGGATTCTTGCCACTTGGCTGGCAGATGTGGGCATCATCAACAATATCTTGATGGCGCTGCATGTGATCGATCAGCCGATTTCGTTCCTGGCTGAACCAAAATATTTCTGGACCATTATTATTACCTCGGATTTATGGAAGGAGCTGGGCTGGTCAGCGATCATCTATCTGGCTGCCATTACCGGCATATCTCCTGAAATGTATGAAGCGGCCACCATCGACGGTGCCGGAAGATTCCAGAAAATGTGGTATGTTACCGTACCGACCATCAAAGGAACGATCAGCATTTTGTTTATTCTGGCGGTCAGCGGTGTACTGAACTCCAATTTTGACCAGATCCTAGTACTGCGTAATTCGCTGAATGACAGCGCGAGTAATGTGATTGACTACTATGTTTATTATACCGGCCTGCAATCGGCCCGCTTCTCGTATTCAGCCGCCATCGGGCTGTTTAAATCGGTTATCTCTCTCACACTGCTGCTGATTGCCAACCAAGTATCCAAAAAACTCAACGACACTTCGTTGTTTTAGGCCAAGGAGGACCTGTACATGATTACATTGAATCGCAGAACCAAGGGCGAAGTCGTCTTTGATATAGTCAACAATATTGGAATGCTTTGTATTTGCTTCGCTACGCTGTATCCGATCTGGTACGTACTTATTAATGCTTTTAATGACGGAAAAGATGCTATGCTGGGCGGAATCTACTGGTTCCCGCGCAAGTTTTCTCTGGAAAACTTCAATGCAGTATTTGCTAACCCAGGTATTATGAGAGCGATGTGGATTACAGTAGCTAAAACAATCTTAGGTGTAGCGATGCATGTGTTCTTTACGGCGATGGTTGCCTATGCATTTTCCCGCAGGGAACTAATCGGAGGAAAATTCTACATCCTGTTAGGCACGATAACCTTGATCTTCTCAGTCGGACTCATTCCGATGTATCTGCTGAACAAAAATCTTCATCTGTTAGAAAATTTCCTGGTCTATATTATTCCGGTCATGTTCAGCTTCTTCGATCTGATCATCTTCATGACCTTCTTCCGGGATATTCCTGATGGTCTGGAGGAAGCGGCGCGTATTGACGGAGCTAATGACTGGTCCATCTTCCTGCGGGTTGTCCTACCGGTCTCCTTACCCGTACTGGCTACCATTGCGCTGTTCCATGGCGTCTACCAATGGAATGATTATTTTACCGGAATGATTTATATGAACAATGAAAGCATGCAACCGATTCAAACATTCCTGTACCGGGTTGTCGCCCAATCCAGCTCCAATCTGATGATGACTGCCGTACAGGGAAGCGCCGTGACCAGGACGGTGACCTCGCAGTCCATCAAGCTGGCTACGATGGTTGTTACAACACTTCCGATCGTCTTTGCTTACCCGTTCCTGCAACGCTATTTCGTCAAAGGGATGATGATTGGCTCCATCAAGGGCTAAGTGCCGATCGCACTTCACCCGAACTAGTGGTGTCTCCTCCGGACCGCTCCCGCAGTCTTGGAGTTATAAATTATAATTATTAATCAATCTCAGAAAAGGGGTAAACAAGCATGGACATGAAAAGAAAGCCAAAGAAAATGATGATGCTGCTTATGGCAACAATCATGGTTCTGTCCGTAGCGGGCTGTTCCGGTAACAATGGCAACGCCGCAAACAAGACTGAAGGTAACACAGCAGAGGCAACATCTACAACAGCGCCAGAAGCTACAGCACTATCCGCTGATGAGCCGGGTTGGAAATCCGACACATCACCAATTAAGTTTGACTGGTACCTGAACTTTGCCTGGTTCCCTAATAAATGGGGTGTGGATCCAACTTCCCAATATATCACTAAGAAAACCGGTGTGGACATTAACTTTATCGTTCCAGCCGGTAATGAAAATGAAAAGCTGAACACATTGATTGCTTCCGGTAAACTGCCGGACTTCATTACACTGGGCTGGTATGAAGAAGCCGTTAAGAAAATGATCGAAGGCAATCTCGTGCTTCCTCTGAACAAACTCGCCGAAGAATACGATCCGTTCTTCTTCAAAGTATCTGACCCTGACAAACTGGGATGGTACACACAAGCTGACGGCAATGTATACGGTTATCCGAATGCTTCTTCCTCCCCTAAAGATTACGAGAAATATGGCGACACTTATGTATCCAACCAAACCTTCGTAGTCCGCAAAGATATTTATGAAGCGATTGGCAGCCCTGATATGCGCACACCGGAAGGATTCGTGGCCGCGCTGAAGGCCGCTAAAGAGAAATTCCCCGAAATCGACGGTCAACCGATGATTCCACTCGGTCTGCACGAATTCATCGCAACCGGTAACGATTCTCTGGAACAATACATTCAGAACTTCTTGGCTATTCCAAGAGAAAAAGACGGCAAGCTGTATAATCGTGAGATTGACCCTGAATATATCCGCTGGATGAAAACTTTGCGTCAAGCGAACCAAGACGGCTTGCTTTCTAAAGATATCTTTATTGACAAACGTCCTCAAATGGAAGAAAAAATCGCTCAAGGCCGTTACTTCGCGATGCTGTACCAACGCTCTGACTTTGGAGCCCAACTGGGAACTCTGTACCAGAAAGACCCGAACAAAATTTATATCGCTGTTGACGGACCGGCTAATACCAACCTGGATGCGCCTACTCTGAACGGCCCTGCCATTTCCGGCTGGACAGTAACGCTGATCTCCAAAGATGTTAAAGACAAAGCTCGCGCTATTAAATTCCTCAGTTATCTGAACAGTGAAGAAGGCAACAAAGACCTCTATCTTGGCGAAAAAGGCGTCTCCTATGATACAATTGACGGCAAAGACCAATTTAAACCAGAAGTCTTTGATCTGATGAATAAGGACCGTACGGCATTCGACAAGAAATATGGTTCTTCCTTTACGTTCTGGATGCTGATGAATACCAATATTACAGCTCAATGGACACCGAAAGCTGTAGAGCCTTTCAAACAGCTTGAAGACTGGACTCGCGGAAAAACAAAGAGTATTTCCGAGTTTGATCAAATCGATCCGTTGGCAAGCTCCCCTGAGGGCGTCATCTTATCTAAAATCAAAGATTTGCGCAGCAAAACGCTACCGAAGCTTTTGATGGCTCCATCCGATGCTGAATTTGATTCCATCTGGACAGATTACATCAAGAAGCAAGAGGATCTGGGACTGGCTAAAGTGCAAGCCTTCCAGCAAATAAAATATGAAGAGAATAAGCAAAAACTCGCAAAAAAATAAAATAAACAGGACCCAATCGCCCGCTAATGCGGGCGATTGGGTTATTTTCAATCTATAATATGGTATAGATATTAAATAGGTTAAGTATTCACTATTTAGCGAGGTGGACAGAACAGGAGTGTATAGTGTGAACAGGCGTGAGCGAGCTAGAGCATTATGGCATTCTTTTAGTTATTGGTGGGGAAGAAGATCTCTCCAGAGTCGTTTAATTGCAGCCTATGTTTTTATTATTTTAGGCCCGTGCTTGCTGGTATCCGTCTACTTCTATGAGTCTATCAATAATACCTATCTCAGAGATGCCGTCGAGAAAAATGATTATTTGCTGCAAATGGAAAAATTACATATCTATAATCAAGTCGAGGCGATGGAACGTGCGGCGCAGATGGCTTATTCTGATGCCGATGTAGAAGACTTCCTTGCGAATGAAACCGAACCGCAGCTAGTAGATTTGATTAATTTTAATACCAATGCTTATGTGAATATGACTCGTATTCAATTTAACAATCCAAATATTGAGCATTTGCGGCTGTATTCGAGAAGCAATAAAGTGCATGAAATTTGGCCGATTATCTTTCGTGAAGAGCGAGTTTCTTCCAAGCCATGGTTTCAGAAAGCGCTTCAAATGAAGGGGCAGGAATACTGGTCTTTTCAGAAAAGTGATCCGGATCTGATGCAGAGATACTTGGGATCGCCGGAGGAGAATCTGCCCAAGGTTTCGTTGTTGCGTGAGAAGAGTCGTCCAGCAGACAATTATATCGGCATGGTGCAGGTGGATATGATGCTGAGTCGTTTTACACCTAAGACGTATACAGATGTCCGGGATAATCAGACTCAAATGTTCCTTGTGGATAGTGAGCTGCAGCTTTTCACCAGACCGGACCATTCTTTTTTGCAGAATAATCTGAAGATGGCTGATATGATTGCAGAACGGTATAAGCATTTTAGGAAAACTGGGGAATGGGATAGTGAGTACTCGGAGAATGGTAAATCGTTTTTGTTGATTAACACTCCACTAGAACGTATTGATGCTTATTTGTTAAATGTAGTGTCCATGGAGGGAGTTATGAAGGATATCTCCCGAACGCGCAACTTAATCATTGGAGCCAATGTCGGGTTTATTACCTTGCTGACGCTGATTGCTTATGTGACAAATGCCTTTATTCTAAACAATCTACGTAGATTGACCGAAACAATGAAAAGAGTGCGTAGAGGTGAAGCGTACACTGGAATTATGATTCGGGGTGGAGGGGAAGTTGGTGAGCTTGCCCATCATTTCTCCAAACTGATGAACACGATCAATACATTGGTGGCTCAAGCAGTAAACAAGCAGGCATTGTCAAAAGAGGCTGAGCTACGTACGCTTCATAACCAGATTGACGCACATTTTTTGTATAATACGCTGGAAAATATTAAAATGCTGGCTGAAATTGAAAACCAACGAACGATCTCAGATGCATTAACCTCACTAGGGGGGATGATGCGTTATAATTTCAAATGGTCCGGAGAGTATGTGAAGCTACGAGACGAAATTCGCCATATTGAGAATTACATTGAAGTGATGAATATTCGTTTTGAGTATCCGGTTAAGCTGATGCTTCATATTGAACCACGATATTTGGAGCTGGAGGTGCTTAAAATGTCACTGCAGCCTATTGTGGAGAACAGTGTTAAGCATGCTTGGTGTGATGAGAAAGAGAATCTACAGGACCCGAGCGTTCATATTCATATTTCGGAAGCTGAAGGTGATATTTTCATAGAGCTTCGTGATAATGGCATGGGGCTAACACCAGAGCGTCTACATGCTTTAAACGAGGCGATTTATGCGAAAGATGAACGCTGTGAGAGCACTGCTGAACAGAAGGGGACTGCCCGCCGAACAGGTGGCATTGGTCTGAGAAATGTACATCAGCGTTTGCAAATCTTTTATGGCGATGAATATGGGCTTGTAGTACAGAGCGAAGCAGGAAGTTGGACGATGGTACGTTTAACCTTGCCGAAAGTTCTTTTGACGGGAGAAAAACAACTATGAAGAAGCTACTGATCATTGATGATGAGAAGAATATTCGTTTCGGTCTCAAGACTATGATAGAAAGAGAATTTCCGTCCATTTATACCATCACGATAGCGAGTAATGGCGCAGAGGGGTTTGATATCTATGAGACCGACGGTGCAGATATTATTATTACAGATATACGTATGCCAGTAATGGATGGGATTACGCTGTTGGAGCGGTTGTCTTCGGCGACAAGGGGCGAGAAAAGTCCGGCAGTGCTAATTTTAAGCGGGTATGACGATTTCGAATATGCCAAAAGCGCGATCCGTTATCGCGTGAAGGATTATTTACTTAAGCCGATTCGTAGAGATGAATTATTCGAAATCTTGAAGTGTATAGATAAGGAGCAGGAGGAGCAGAATCTCAGCGCAAGACAGCAGGAGCAGGAAGCAGAACATTTTCGCCGAGAGCTGCGTTCTAGCCGTTTACGTGGGCTGCTTATGCAGCAGGAAGTTCAGTTGGAGCGAGAGCAGCAGGAAAGCCTAAATGACTTGGAGGTTCCTTTTACAGTAGGTGTGTTAAATTACTATTGTAATGACGGAACAAGAATGAAGCCGGGGGATGTTCAGGGGCTTGCTGAACGATTGATGGGACCACTTGAAAAATGTTTTTCGGAAATCACAACGGACTGGGACGGTAAATTAGTATTGCTCGGAACCAGAAAGCAGGACTTTATAGAGTTGTCCAGACAAGCTGAAGCCAAAGAAATAATGGGATTGTCGATTGGAATAAGTAGCGAAGGAAGAAGTCTTGCAGACCTTCGTTCCTGTTATAAGGAAGCGTGCCGGGCATTACAGTATACTTTTGTATATCCGCAAGTGAACTTATTGAATTATGCGGATGTGAGTCAAGAACGGTCTAATTCCCCCTTACCGAAGGAGGAAATTCGCAAGCTGCTCAATATGCTTGGAACAGAACGCGAGAAGGAGATGAAACATCTTCTGGCTGAAATTTTTCAAACCGAGCATTTGAAGGTGCTTGACCTGTCATATTTGGAGTCGGTGGGACAGAATATCAATGAATTGGTGCTGGATGAAGTATTTCGGGTGCATGGCGAAGCCTCGGTAGAGGTGCTGAAGCTGTATCGCACAGTGGGCAATATGTACAATTATCGTCATTTTCATGATTATTATCGTGCACTTGAGAATTTGCTCCTGAGTGTGAGTGATTATATTGTAGGGGTGCGCTCTGCTCATACAGAGCATGCTGACATGGAGGAAGCGCTGAATTATATTGAAACGAACTATGCTCGTCCACTAAATATGGCTATGGTTAGTAACCATGTGTCTTTGAATTATTCTTATTTTAGCGAAGCTTTCAAGGCATATACTGGTGAGAATTTTGTCATTTATTTAAAAAAGGTACGCATCCGCCATGCTAAAGAGCTGCTAGCACAAGGCTGTAGCAAGCTTGCCGAAGTCTCGGAAAAAGTAGGTTTTGAGAACAGTAAGCAATTTGCCCGTGTATTCAAAGAGTTGGAAGGGATCTCTCCGGGGGATTATAGAGCCAAAATAGTGTCCAGAGATTTGTCGTAAACAGCAAGATACGTAGCTGTGGTATGAATATCATTGCTGTACTTGTAGCCTTGATGACCATTAAGGGTGTTGTTAGAAGAGATCCTCCTATATAATGGCAGTGAGAAGCTTTGCTAGAATTGGCATTAGCAGTAAGAGAATTTGGAGGAATGAAGGGTGGAAGAAATTCAAGGCAATTTGATTACAGTTCAGACGTTGGCAGAGGATTTTCGGCGACTGGGTGTACAGGCGGGGATGACGATTATACTGCATTCGTCTTTTAAATCACTAGGCCAATGGGTGGCAGGTGGCCCGGTTGCCGTTATTTTGGCGCTTGAGGAGGTCCTTGGAGAGTCAGGTACACTTGTGATGCCCACGCATTCTAGTGATCTGACGGACCCTGCTGGCTGGAGTAACCCACCGGTGCCCGAATCTTGGTGGCAGAGTATCCGTGAGCAGATGCCAGCTTATGATCCAGACCTGACCCCACTGAGGGGAATGGGGGTTATTCCGGATTGCTTCCGTAGACAAAAAGAGGTAAAGCGCAGCGATCACCCCATTCATTCTTTTGCGGCTTGGGGCAAGCATAGGGATGAGATTATATATGGCCACTCCCTCGAATACGGTTTGGGGGATGACTCTCCATTAGCTCGTATTTATGATCTGGGGGGAAGTGTGCTGCTGCTAGGCGTAGGAAATCTAAATAATACTTCATTACATCTTGCTGAATGCCGGGCCTTCTATGAAGGGAAGAAGGAAGTCATTGGCGGGGCACCTATACTAGTGGATGGTCATAGACAGTGGGTGGAATTCAAGGAGCTGGATTGGAACTCTGACGACTTCGTTGAACTTGCTGAGCAATTCGGGCAAGAGACAGGGCTCATTACAAATGGTCATATCGCCTCAGCTGCAGCTCAATTGATTCCACAGCGTGAAATTGTTGACTATGCGGTGAACTGGATGGAGCGAAACAGGAATTAGACTATCTGGATTTGGGATTAGGAGGAGAAGCAACGGATGAGTACTACAACGATATATCTAACGCGTCATGGACAGACAGAATGGAATGTGCAGAATCGTATGCAAGGTCATATGGATTCTGCGCTAACGACGCTTGGCGTACTACAGGCGGAATGGTTGAGCAGGGGAATGCAGGCTACAAATCTGGATATCATTTATGCAAGCTCTAGCCCAAGGGCGCTGCGTACAGCTGAAATTATACGCGGAGAGCGGGATGTTCCGCTGAAGATTTCCGATGCATTAAAAGAAATTGGCATGGGCGTATGGGAAGGTAGAGATTCTGCTGAACTGGCAGCTCAGTTTTCAGACCAGCATCGTTATTTCTGGAAGGAACCCGACCGGTTTAAAGTGGAGGGCAGCGAGACCTTCGCAGAGGTGCAGACAAGAGCACTGGAGAAGCTTCAGGAAATTCTCACTTCCCATCAGGGGGAGACGATTCTTATCGTAACACATACGGTAGTGATCAAGCTTTTGATGGCTTATTTTGAGGGCAGAGAGTTGCCTAAGCTATGGGATCTGCCTTACATATATCCAACCTGCTTATCAAGGATTGATTTTACGGATGGTGTGCCGGAGATCCTGCTGCACGGGGATACAAGTCATTATGAAGAGAATGAGGCTGGGATGGAATCCTAGAGGTTATATGAAAAAGAGGCGGTTCCTCGAGTGCATTATGCACCCTAGGAACCGCCTTTTTGTCCTCAGAGCTGTGGGCCTTTATTAATTGATGAACTGAAGAGATTTCAAGGTCTTCTCCAGCATCGTAACGGCTTCAGCACGAGTTGCCAGCTTTTGTGGAGCAAAGGAACCGTCTTTCGCTCCTTGAATGATGCCCTCAGAAGCGATTTCTGCTACTGCTGCTTGGGACCAAGCAGGAATGTTTGCTGCGTCACTGAATTTAGCAAGTGCTGCGGGATCGGCATTTAAGGTTTTGCCCGTGTACTTGATGGCTTTAGCTAATACAGAGGCCATTTCTTGCCGAGTGATCGGGCTATCTGGCTTAAAGCTGCCATCGGTATAACCAGAAATCAATTCGGCTTCTGCAGCAGTGCGAATAGCATCAGCATACCATGCGCTTGGATTTACATCCTTAAAAGTTGTCTCGCCAGCCGTTGTCACAAGTCCAAGAGAACGCGTAATTAATGCTGCGAACTCAGCCCGTGTGATCGACTGTGAAGGAGAAAATGTATCGCTATTGGTTCCACTAACGATCAGTTTGGAAGCTAACAGATCAATGGACGCTTTAGCCCAGTGTTCGCTAATATCTCCGAACGTTTTGGATGATTTAACAACGGTGTAATAGCTGTTGCTGTTCCGTTTAATCGTAACATCTGTTGTTCCATCAGCCTTAGGGGCAAATATCGCAGGCACAAAGGAAATCTTGCCTGTAGCAGGATCGAAGACCACTGCCGTTGCGTTATTTGAATTTAAGGAACTAGGTACATTGATCGTCCGATTAACATACGTACTGCCGAAGTTGTTCAGCGGTACACGTTTAGATCCGGCTACTGCTGAAACACTAAATTCGATTACTGGAGCAGTTAAAGTAGCATTACCTAGCTGTGCAGCGATAGCTTGGTTTGTACTGCTTAGTGTTCTCGAATCTGCTAATAGAATGGATACTGTAATTGTATAGTCGCTGGTGCCTAATTGAGCGGCAAGCGATACATTGTTTACAACACTGAGCGGCAAGGAATACGAAGCGCCATCAGTAGTAAGGGTAAGAATGGTGTTAGGCTGTGCAGCAGCTTGTTTTACAAGCACGCTGCCTGGGAGTTCTACTTGAGCGCCGCCAGTAGTCGCTTTAACCGGAATAACCAGCTCATGTTTACCAGTTGGCAGTGCAGCAAATTGTTTGGTCAGATCAGCAGCATCAATTGTTGTTACTTGCGGTGCAGCCGTTGGTGCTGTTGTTGCAGTAGGTGTTGGTGCTACTGTTGCTGTTGATGTTGATGTTGGAACTGTTGGTGATGTTGGCACCGGTGTTGGCACTGGTGTTGGCACCGGTGTTGGGGTTATCTCCGGCAGTGGTGCACCTTTCAGATCCACAATCCGGCCCTCAACAGCGGAAGTATTCGCAGTGACAGTTCCAACTTCTTTAAGGTACTTCGTAAATACATCAAAGTCCGGCAGGTAGAGTAGATTCACACGGCCTTCTTTATAGGCCTTCTCAAGGGAAGTATAGAAATCTCCACCTTTAGCTGTGAAAGCATTAGTAGCTACTTCATAAGATGCTTTTAGATCTAGAGGAACATATTTATCTCCGTTCTTCACTTCAATACGTAATACGCGTTCGTTCACAGGCTTCATAGAGTCATAGTAGAATTTCAACCCTGCAACATGTGGGAAACGTCCGTCTGCTGCTGGAGTTTTGGAAACCCCATTCTCCATAGCATCCTTAATTTCTTGTCCGGTCAAAGTGATCGTAACCAGATCGTTATTGAATGGTAGTACTCCGAGTACTTCACCTTGTGTAATTGGTCCTTCATTGATGGACTCGCGAATACCGCCACCATTTTGCAGGGCGATTACCGCATTAGTACCAGCTTTCTTGGCTGCAAAAAGCATACCATCGGCAATCAGGTTACCGAGATTGGTTTCCTTTGTGCGAACATCGTTACGAACGCCGTTCAGGACAACCTCTGAGTTTCCTACTACCTCGTTGGTTAGCTCTTGAATACCTGGCTTATAGTCGGTATCCAGGATCTTTTTAGCTTCAGGATCTTCTGCGATAACGTAGTTAGCGCCGATCTTAGCGTCGATGGAGATTAATTGGTCTTTCCAATCTGTCAGTACGCCATCTTTGTTAAATTTAACTTCAAGCTGACCAAGGAAAAGTCCTTTTTCACCGGTTTGTACAATAAGCTTTGGTGCATTAGGATCGCTGTTATCTACAACCGCTTGATTCAGTTGCGTGTGGCTGTGACCACCGACAATAATATCAATACCGTTCACGGCTGTGGCTAACTTAAGATCTTCTTCATAGCCAAGGTGTGATAGAACAATAATCTTGTTAACATTTTCTTTTTGCAGCATAGCAACAGTATCTTTTGCTTTAGCTACAGCGTTATCGAAAGTCACTTTACCTGGTGAAGCGATGTTAGCAGTATCTTCTGTCGTCAGACCAATGATACCAATCTGTTCGCCGTCTACTTCTTTGATCAGTGCAGGGTAGATGGTTCCCGCATTACCCGACCGACCAATTTCGTTGGTGAACTTTTTGCTTAGAATGTCATCCGCAGAGAAATTCACATTAGAGGAGACAAATGGGAACTTAGCGTTAGTGATGAATTTGGAAAGGACTTCAGGTTCTTTTTCATTTTTATCAAATTCATGGTTTCCGAAAGTCATAGCATCATAACCAACCAAATTCATGAATCTGAGGTCTGCTTGACCCAGATACTTGTTGAAGTAAAGCGTTCCGGAGAACACATCACCCGCATCGAGAAGAATAGGGTTTTCTGTAGTCGCCTTAGCAGTTTTGATTGCCGTTACACGGCGCAAAATGTTATTTGGTGAGCTTACCGTATCTAGTCCTGCATGCGTATCGTTGGTGTGCAGAACTGTTAATGGGAAGTCTTCAGTTGTCTCCGGCAGTGGTGCACCTTTCAGATCCACAATCCGGCCCTCAACAGCGGAAGTGTTCGCAGTGACAGTTCCAACTTCTTTAAGGTACTTCGTAAATACATCAAAGTCCGGCAGGTACAGTAGATTCACACGGCCTTCTTTATAGGCCTTCTCAAGGGAAGTATAGAAATCTCCACCTTTAGCTGTGAAAGCATTAGTAGCTACTTCATAAGATGCTTTTAGATCTAGAGGAACGTATTTGTCTCCGTTCTTCACTTCGATACGTAATACACGTTCGTTCACAGGCTTCGTGGAGTCATAATAGAATTTCAACCCTGCAACATGTGGAAAACGTCCGTCTGCTGCTGGAGTTTTGGAAACCCCATTCTCCATGGCGTCCTTAATTTCTTGTCCGGTCAAAGTGATCGTAACCAGATCGTTGTTGAAAGGAAGTACTCCGAGTACTTCACCTTGTGTAATCGGTCCTTCATTGATAGATTCGCGAATACCGCCACCATTTTGCAGGGCGATTACGGCATTAGTGCCAGCTTTCTTGGCTGCAAAAAGCATACCATCGGCAATCAGGTTACCGAGATTGGTTTCCTTTGTGCGAACATCGTTACGAACGCCGTTCAGGACAACCTCTGAGTTTCCTACTACCTCGTTGGTTAGCTCTTGAATACCTGGCTTATAGTCGGTATCCAGGATCTTTTTAGCTTCAGGATCTTCTGCAATAACGTAGTTAGCGCCGATCTTAGCGTCGATGGAGATTAATTGGTCTTTCCAATCTGTCAGTACGCCATCTTTGTTAAATTTAACTTCAAGCTGACCAAGGAAAAGTCCTTTTTCACCGGTTTGTACAATAAGCTTTGGTGCATTAGGATCGCTGTTATCTACAACCGCTTGATTCAGTTGCGTGTGGCTGTGACCACCGACAATAATATCAATACCGTTAACCGATTTGGCTAACTTAAGATCTTCTTCGTAGCCGAGGTGTGAGAGAACAATAATCTTGTTAATCTTTTCTTTTTGCAGCATAGCGACAGTTTCTTTTGCCTTCACTACAGCATTCTCAAAAGTCACATTACCTGGTGAAGCAATGTTCGCTGTATCTTCTGTCGTCAGACCAATGATACCAACCTGTTCGCCGTCTACTTCTTTAATCAGAGCAGGGTAGATGGTTGCCGCATTACCCGACCGACCAATTTCGTTGGTGAACATTTTGCTTAGTATATCATCTGCAGAGAAATTCACATTAGAGGAGACAAAAGGGAACTTAGCGTTGCCGATAAATTTGGAAAGCGTATCAGAATCTTTATCAAATTCATGATTACCGAAAGTCATAGCATCATATTTGACCAGATTCATAAAGGCCAGATCTGCTTGACCCAGATACTTGTTGAAGTAAAGCGTTCCGGAGAAGACATCACCCGCATCGAGAAGAATAGGGTTTTCTGTAGTCGCTTTAGCAGTTTTGATTGCCGTTACACGGCGCAAAATGTTATTTGGTGAGCTTACCGTATCTAATCCTGCATGCGTATCGTTGGTGTGTAGAACTGTTAATGGAAAATCTTCAGCAGTACTAAAATCAATCTGTGCTACAACCGCATCATGATCGGATACCCGACCTTTCGATGGAGAGAAGTCGGCATTTAGATGGACGACATCTACTTTGGAAGAAGCCGTTAGATTTTTACTGACAAGAATATGATCCAGTACTTGAGAGTTTCCGTCATAGGTGTACGTATACTGCTCATTTAAAGGCAATGTGTCAATCAAATTGTCCAGCTCTGTGCCTTTTAAAATGGTTGCAGTTTTAGTGAATTGGAAATCATTCAAATCGCCAAGAGCTACAACGTTGGCTTTAGGATTTGCAGTCAGAACCTCTTTGACAAATCCGTTTACGACCGCTGCAATTTTATGACGTTGTGTTTCACTGGACAATACCGGTGGCTGGACGTTCCCGAAAGGACCATTATCGCCGCCTTTTGAATTGAAATGGTTTGCGATCACGATCACTTTTTCGCCGCCGAAAATAAATTGTGCAGCAAGTGGTTTACGTGAACTAGCAAATGCAGCATTCGTTGGATCAATTCGTCCCGGATTGTAAGTCAACTTGTCTGTCGCTGCATCATAAGCAACGGATTGTGTAGATGCACCTTTTTGACCGTTTATACTATCCGCAAGCTGTACTCTTGCTGGATTGTACAAGAAGCCTACACGAATGTTTCCGCCTGGAGCTCCGCCATCCTGATTGTTGACTGGAGCGATGTCTGTGTATTTATATACAGGACCGCCAGCAGTTTCAATAGCCTTAATCAGTTCGTCAGCACTTGCTTCAGTGATTCCATTATTGGTTTCACCATTGCTATCCTGCATTTCGACAACGCCGATAATGTCAGGCTTCTTCATATTATTGGTGATGGAGTCGGCTAGTTTCTGAATTTTTGATGCTCCGACGCCTGGGTAGAAGTTCTCAATGTTGTACGAGGCGATTAATAGCTTGTCCTCATTAACCTCAAGTGTAGTTGTTTCTTGTTTAAAAGTACTTGGGGTAATGGCTGGCAGTTTACCGTTCTCCGGAATTACTTTGAAATTGCCATTGTTGTATCCGATGACCCCTGTAACATCTCCAGCGAACTTATCTCCGGTGATTACTTCTTGACCCGGATTTCCATAAGCAATGATAAGGCGCTGAGGATTGAATTGGTTATATTCTTTTAGAACTAGTCCACCCGCTGGTGTGATGACATCAGGAGTATCATTTTCTACTCTTGTAGGGATGTTATAAAGCATGGAATTTCCGCTACCACTTGTCCAGTAAGGACTAATAATCGTAGGGGTAGGGAGTTTTACAAGCATACCTTCTAACGATTCATAAAAATCTATGGCATCTTCATTAGGTTCAAAATCAGCCATGCCGTCATTATCAATGATAGAAGAAGGAATAGCTCTTCCACCTTTGCCAAGTACGATAGGTTCAGGCACAGTATAACTAGAAGAGGAATCTACTGTTAGTGTTGTCATATTAATTTGAGTGGAGGTTAGATTGCTCGTACTTCCTTCGTTATACTCGGAAACGGCTCCATTAACGCGCACTAAATCTCCAACTTTAGGTTTAAGGGATGCATTTGTGCTGTAAACGAAAATACCTTCCGATGTGTTCACATTATTGTCCGGCTGAGGGTCCTGCATAAAGAAACCCCTATAAGCACCATTTGCAAAAGTATATCCGTATTGGGTAACGATACCTTCTACGTCAGTAACGTTCTGGCCTACATACTCAGAAGTATGAGATTCTCCTTGGATATCATGTATACGAGGGAGATCAGAAGCTTTATAAGCAAAGGTATACACCTTACTTGTCTTGCCATCTGCTAAGACAATTGCATGAATGGTAAGATCTTTATTAACTGTAATTGGATCTGAATAAAGCTTGCTTGCTGCTGTCGGTTCAGTTCCATCGGTCGTGTAGTGGATTTGTGCTCCAAGGGTAGGGCTGGATAGGGTCACAGCACTTCCTTTAATGATGCGACCTGCACCAGGGCTTGCCATTACGGAAAAGGTTTCTTCCACCAAAGCGTTTTCGTTAAGTGGAATGAATTGATAAGTTGTATTATATTGCTCGATAACCCCAGTGATACTATCAAAGGTTGCACCCTTTACTAGTTTAGGCAGGGTGGAGAAAATTGTGAATTGTTGTCCGCCTTGACTTGCAGTCACTGTATTTCCATTTACATTATCTATAGTGACATTATTCATAGTTACCAGCTGAGCTTCATGGTTTTCGCCGTTCGCTGCAGACAAGTCTGTTGCAGTAATCAATTTAGGTGCGGGTACACCTACATCACTCGCAACGACAGAGTATTGAAGTCCGCTTTGGAGTTTGAGTTCTTGCAGGTTGCTGTAGATATCCATCTCGCCACTAACTGCAACACGATCTCCAACGTTTGCGAACTCTGGGAATCCATAAAGTACGATCCCGCCGGTTCCATCCTGAATATACATTTTTGCTGCGTTAATGTGAGTTACGATACCTTCTGTTGAAATATTCTGACCTTTATTACCAAGGCGTGCTGTTGCGACGTCTGTTTTGGTCAGAATCGTGTAGTCAAAAGTCGTTATTGCGCTGTTTGGCATATTCGGTTCTGAAGCATACGCTTTAATCGTAGTGTCCTCAGTTAAGGTAATAGGCCCTGTGTAAGGTTGGAAATCAGTTGAACCAACTGATCCATAAACAGCTGAATAGACGGATGCTCCAACTGTCGGGGAGCTCAGAGAAATTTTAGTGCCTACCGGCCAGGCATTAGCGGCTGGTGAAGCTACTACGGAGCTAGCTGTCTCTGGTGCTTTACCATAACTACTATTGCGTGGACTTGCTGCTTGAACAACAAAATCCGTAACGTTGTTATCCGTATCTAGACCACGGCTATCAGCTGGTGCACCTGCTGCGGCTTTACGAATAGCGGCTGTCGCGTTGGTGAGAGCAGGGGTTGGAGTTCCCTCAACGCCTGTAGCTGTACCATAGCCAACTAAGTCTATCGTATTATTCGATGGGTCCACTAAGTCGACTTTACCGCTTGACCCACTCATAGCTAGGGAACCTGCGGCATCAGGAGTAGGTAGTGCAGTAGTTCCTCCTGTTCCTGCAGCCTCTTGGACGAGGTAGTATCCATTTGCAGGAATGGTTCCTGTTAATTCTGTTCCGCTGCTAAAGGTTCCAGTTGCGGAAGTATACCGAACTTTCCATCCAGTCAAGACTACTGGTTTGTTGGTAGGATTGTATAATTCAATAAAATCATTCTTAAACTCTGCTCCGCTGTTTCCACCACCGCCATAAACTTGTGAGATAACAACATTGCTATTATCCGGTGCTGCCTCGGCAGTCTGAATAGCTGGTAGCACACTGCCGACAAGCATTAACATTGCTAGTCCACTAGCCCACCATTTCCTTACTCTTGAAGAAATAATCATTTGGATAAGTATTCTCCCCTCAAATCTTGTATTAGAAACCTACTAAATCTTATCATTCAAATGTAAAATGAAAGGTTGGTTTGCATTAATATAAATTAAAGGTTCTATAAATTAAAATAAAAAAATAAAAAGTTATTGTTTTCGCATAAGAATAGGGACTGAAAATAGTGCATAAAAACAATAACCCTTAAGATCTAGTGATTATTGGATGATAAATAGTCCCATATATGAATTAATTTTTACAGTTGAATTATCAAAGGATTACAACAAATGTATTCTATACTTCCGTTAAATTTTACATTTCAATAACAATAGAGAAGGAGTTATTGGGCTCGGCTATTTGGGAGGTCTTAGAACAAAAAAATGCCCATTCAGCTTCTTGTTGAGAAGTGAACAGGCATTATTTATTTCAAATTAACTTGGATAGAACATACTACTGTTGTGGAAGTACTAGCCGCTCTAATCCATCCATATATTTACGCAGCGCCTGAGGGATGTAGATAGAACCATCCTCTTGCTGGTGATTCTCCAGCAGCGGGATTAGTATTCTTGGCGTAGCCACTGCGGTGTTATTTAAGGTATGGCAGTATTGTAAGCGACCGTCCGCATCCCGATAACGGATGCCTGAACGGCGAGCTTGGAAATCGAGTAGATTAGAAGCCGAATGGGTCTCACCGTATGCGCCTCTGCTAGGCATCCATGTCTCGATGTCATACTGCTTATGCGTCTTCAGGGACATATCTCCTGTGCAGACAGCCATGACTCTATAGGGGAGCTCTAAGAGCTGGAGTATGTGCTCGGCATTCGCGAGGATCTCGTGAAGCATATGATCCGAGACACCCTCGTCATTTCGGCATAAGACGACTTGTTCAATCTTCGAGAACTGATGAACACGGTATAGCCCCCGCACATCTCGCCCCGCTGATCCAACTTCACGGCGGAAGCAAGTCGACATTCCAGCTAGTCGCATGGGTGTGTCAAGCTCTACAATCTCATCGCTGTAGAGTGAAACTAGCGACACTTCAGATGTGCCTACCAGCCAGCGATTATCTCCGCTGAGCTCGTACGTCTGATCCATCCCACCAGGGAAGAATCCGGTTCGCTCCAACGCTTCAGGGCGGACAATCACAGGAACATCCATCACGGTGAATCCGCGTGTAGTGAGCACATCTAGGGCTAGTCTCTGTACAGCAAGATGTAACATCAGGCCGGCTCCTTTAAGCACATAGCTGCGGGGGCCACCTGCTTTGACGCCACGAGGGATATCGATGATATCGTGGAGTTCACCTAGCTCCACATGATCACGAGGGTCAAAGCCGAATTCCGGCACCGCTCCGTTCAACCGCAGTTCTACATTATCGTTATCATCGTGGCCGATGGGTGTATCCTGCGACACCGGATTCGGTGCGAGCAGCATGAGCTCTCTACAGCGGCGTTCAGCCTCGTTCAGATCTGCTTCCAGCAGGCTCAGCCGATGATTGAGTTCTCGTACCTGTGCTTTGACGATCTCTCCAGCAGGGCGGTCACCCTGCCGCAATAATCGTTCAACCTCTTTGGTTAGCCCATTACGTTCGGCTCTCATTTGTTCGGTTTCTTGTCGCAGGCTTCGGCGCTTCTCATCCCATTCCAGCAATTCATCCAGTGGGAAGCCGACTCTTTTCCATGTGGCAGTGTTTCTTACAAGTTCCTGATTATCCTTGATCCAGTTCATTTCCAGCATCTCGCTCGCTCCTTTTTGTTTAAAAGATAAGAGAGTGTAAGTTTCACACTTCACTTTATCCTTCTATTTCTCGCACAAACACTTACCGTCCTTATAAAGACGCCGAAGGTATTTATGCTTGAAAAAACGCAAAAAACGCCCTCATCCATGGGACGAGGAGCGTCAGCTCGCGGTGCCACCCAGGTTGATCGAAGTTCCTTAACAGCAGGAAAGAATTCGACCCTCTTTGGTCTTCGCGGTAACGGGCGAAACCCGGTGAACTTAGGGAGTCATTATAGGCTCCGGTCGCAGACGCCTCACGGTTGGATGCCGATCATTGGCCTGATTCTTGGATTTAATATTGTTGCTTAGTATATCGCAAGAGTGGGATGAGCGCAAGCGTTTATGGTTTGACAATAATATCTAATCTGCGATAGGATTAATACTAATTTAAAGTATTCCTGTCGGGATAAATACTTGCAGTGTGAGCTGCTTAATGGGATGAAAGAGGTGGAGAAGTGGCTAAAATTGTTGTGATTAACGGAACGCCTTCCTTGGTATCGCGCATCAATGCAGTTATAGAGTATGCGGAGGCAAGCTTAACGGATCAGGGTTTTGAGGTTGAGCGTATTAACGTAGCCGAGCTGCCAGCGGAAGATTTGATTCATACCAAGTTTGAGAGCGATTCTATCGTCAAAGCGAATGGTCTTGTAGCCGAAGCGGATGCGGTAATCGTGGTTAGCCCGGTTTATAAAGCCTCCTATACAGGCGTGCTGAAGACCTTCTTAGATCTAGTTCCACAAAAGGGGTTGGCCGGCAAAATCGTACTCCCGCTCTTCATGGGTGGCAGTCTTGCCCATCTTCTTACGATTGATTATGCATTGAAACCTGTGTTGTCTGTACTCGGTGCACGTTACATTCTTGGTGGAGTGTATGCCGTAGATTCTCAGGTGGTTCGTAATGATCACGGAGTGGTAGAGCTTGCTGAGGAGCTGAAGCTGCGTCTGAATGATGCGTTAGCTGAGCTTGCAGAAGAAACTACACATCGTGTGGAACGCAAGGCTTAAGACTAAGTAGCAAGCATTCTGTTTCGGATGGATTCATACCAACTATATAAGCGTCTCATTCATACCTGATCCAAGGGGTGAAGGGACGCTTTTTGTTATAGCAAAAAGGCCATCTCACTGTGAAAGTAGAGAATGGCCTCTTTTTTATATAGGGTTCGTTATAATCCGGTCTTACAAATCGTCGAATCCGTTATCGTCGCCAACCTTACCGTAGTTACGGGATTTAGCTTCGAAGAAGTCGGTTTTGGTGGCATTAAGCGCATCATCGGAGAAAGGTTTGATCCAAGGCATGCAGTTAACGTCAACACCTTGGTAGGCTTTTTCCATACCCATCAAGGTTAAGCGCTTGTTGGCTGTATATTTGATGTAGTCACTAAGCTCGTTAAGATCAATACCACGGACATTAGTAAGGGTGTAGTAAGCCCAGTTGGTTTCAAGCTCTACCGCGCGGTCGATCGTACGATACACGTAATCCATGTTCTCTTTAGTGTTCAACTCAGGGAAATCTACAAGCAGCTGCTTAAATACTTCTGCGAAGAAATAGCAGTGCTGATTCTCGTCACGTTGGATATAAGAGATCATTTGGCTGGTCGCCATCATCTTCTGGTCACGGGCCAGATTGTAGAAGAAGGCGAAGGTGCTGTAGAAGAAAATTCCTTCCAGGATGAGATCCGCTACCAGTGCATGGAAAAAGGTTTGTCTCGTAGGGTTATCACGGAACTCTTGATAAATATCAGAGATAAACTGATTGCGTTCCAGCAGGACAGGGTCTTTTTTCCAATATTCAAAAATTTCTTTCTGCTCACTTTCCGACACGATAGAGGAAAGAACATAGGAATAGGATTGGTTATGCACCACTTCTTGTTGTCCGATAATGGCAGAGATAGCTTCTAGAGAAGAGTCAGTAAAATAACGCTTCACGTCGCTTACGAACATCGTCTGCATCGAGTCTAACACGGCGAGCAGAGAGATGTTGATCTTAAATACGCGTTGCTCCTCAGCATCGAGCATAGGGAATTGTTGTGCATCTTTGGACATTGGGATTTCATCCGCGATCCAGTGATTAAGCAGCAGCACCTTGTACAGCTTGTACATATGCGGCATGCGAATATCGTTCCAGTTCAGAATACCTGAACACTCACCGTCGATGATGCGTGTGGATTGGTTGGGTGCTTCAGTGTTAAAAATCTTTTGTAGTTGCATTTATTTTCCCTCCATTTTTTTGCGCGGGTAATCTTTCTTTGGTGTCTTGTTCATAGAAAGACGGTGATGGAGTAACGGAGAGGAAGTTTGGAGCTGTAGGAGCGTCAGCGACCGCCTTTGTCATCGGATGTCATCCGCTAATAGCGGTGAAGATCAAGACATCTGATGACAACAGCGGCCGGAAGCCCAAACATTCCTCGCAGTTACGAAATTCATCATCGTTTTTCTATTCAGGGCACTAAGATAATTAGCTAGCGCAAGAATCACACTCTTCTATTGTCAAAGCACGGCTACGCACATAATAAGTTGATTTCAATCCGCCCTTCCAGGCGTTCAGATGCAGCTCAAGGAACTCGGTAGCCTTGATGTCAGGACGAACATACAGGTTGAAGCTTTGGCCTTGATCGACGTGACGCTGACGAGCAGAAGCCATGCGGATCGACCAGTTTTGGTCAATTGTAAACGCAGTTTTATAGTACCAAATCGTCTTGTCGGACAGATCGGGTGCTGGGTTAGCGATCTTGTAAGTTGTTTTCTCTTCATAGGAAAGCAATTCATACAAAGGATCAATGCTGGCTGTAGAGCCGGCAATAATCGATGTGGAGCCGTTCGGTGCAATCGCAAACATCCATGCGTTACGAACACCGTCTTTAGCCACTTCTTCTTGCAGCTCGCGCCATTGTTCAGTGGTTACATATTTACCTTCTTGTTCACCGCTAACGTAGCCACGTGAAGTAAAGTATGCACCTGTCTCCCAATCGGAACCGGCGAACTTCGGATATCGGCCTTTTTCACGGGCAAGCTCCATGCTCGAACGTACCAACAGGTAGTTGATGTGTTCATACAAATGGTTGTTATATTCTACGGCTTCATCAGATTCCCAACGAATGCCCTTGAGTGCCAATAGGTGATGCAAGCCGAATGTGCCGAGACCCACTGCGCGGTATTGGCTGTTCGTATATTGTGCTTGCAGAACTTCAATATTATTAATGTCGATTACGTTGTCCAGCATACGTACTTGGATAGGTACAAGTCTTTCCAGCACACCAGCTGGAATCGCACGTGCCAAGTGAATCGAATTCAGGTTGCAGACTACGAAATCGCCAGGGATTTTGGAGATCACAATCCGGGTCTTGCCATCTTTGGTTACTAATTCTTCCTGTTCAATAACGGTAGCGGATTGATTCTGCATAATTTCTGTGCACAGGTTGGAAGAGAAGACCATACCTTGGTGACGGTTCGGGTTCGTCCGGTTAACCGTATCACGATAGAACATATACGGAGTACCTGTTTCAAGCTGTGATTTCATAATCCGTTTCATGATGTCGATCGCAGGAACGGTAATGCGGGACAATTCCAAATTGGCTGTAGCTTCAGCATATTTTTCACGGAAAGTGCCTTTACCAAGCTCTTCATCGTAGAAGTCTTCCAGACCAAGCGGACGACCATTCTCATCCGTCCAGCCCATAACCTTCTTTACTTCATGAGGGCAGAAGAGGTTCCAGTGGCTGCGTGATTCAACGGCTTCCATGAACAAGTCCGGCAGGGTTACACCGTGGAATACGTCATGTGCACGCATACGCTCGTCACCATTATTTAGTTTAAGATCGAGGAAAGCGAGAATATCTTTATGGAATACATCAAGGTAGACAGCGACAGCACCTTTACGTGTTCCGAGCTGGTCTACACTGACTGCTGTATTGTTCAATTGGCGAATCCAAGGAATTACGCCGGAGCTAGTGTTCTTATGGCCACGGATATCCGAACCCCGTGCCCGAACTTTACCAAGGTAGACGCCGATACCGCCGCCCATTTTGCTGAGGCGCGCTACGTCTGTATTAGAGTCAAAGATACCCTCTAGGGAATCGTCTACCGTATCAATGAAGCAGCTGGATAGCTGTCCAGCGACCTTTTTGCCGGCATTGGACATTGTAGGGGTAGCAGCAGTCATGTAGATGTTGCTCATAGCCCAGTAGGCTTCTTTTACAAGCTCAAGACGTTTCTCAGCTGGTTCACGGTGCATCAGGTACATAGCAATAATCATATAACGTTCTTGTGGAAGCTCCATTACACGTCCGTCAAAATCATGCGCCAAATAACGGTCAGATAGCGTAAGCAGACCGATATAGTCAAACAAAAGATCGCGTGTATAATCGATACACCCACCTAGTTCGATAATTTGTTCTTTGGTGTAATGACTTAGAAGCTCTTCACGATAGATTCCTTTTTTTACGAGATCCGTAATTAGCGGGTACAGCTCACCGTAAGGCTCTTCTGGATAAGCTTTATAGCGGCGATGAACGGCTGCTTTTTTATAAAGGGTAGTCAGAAGGGCACGGGCAGCTGCAAACTTCCAAGTAGGCTCTTCTTTCGTTACAAGCTCTAGAGCACTCATAGTGAAGGCATTGCTAATTTCTTCTCCGCTTACGGAGTCACGACGCAGTTTGGAAATTACTCCCCGCAGCAATGTTTCTTTATTTAGTTGATCAAGACCTTCCAAGATACGGTCGGCGTATACGGAAAGGCGCTTCTCATCAAAAGCTAGTTGGCGATTGTCTGGTTTTACTACGAATTGCGGCATGGTTATTTCATCCCTTCTTATTTTGGGTTAATTTTGAATATCAAAAATTGATATATTATAGCGCAGTAGGCTGCCACAGAAAGACCTCCGAGCCGTTCGTACTGGCCGGAATGTCGATTATGCGTTGGTTAGAGCTTCCTCGGTAAGGAAGTGTGGTATCTTTCAATTCTTCTATAAAACGTCCATCTATTAATACCTGACACTGTGTAAGTAGATTCCACTCCGGCGAACCGGGAAGGGCGGTTAGTTCCTCATACGTATAACCACTGTAAATCCAGATGGGGAAGTCAGGGAGCACGGCGCGAAGCTCATGAATGAACCCAACTACCTCTTCTGCAGAGAAAAAAGGATCGCCGCCTGCCAGTGTTAGACCATCCAGCAAAGGGTTAGCGGCGATTTCTGCAATGATTTCATGTTGACGTTCTAAGGTGAAGACTTCTCCATATTTAAAGTTCCATGTCTCGGGATTAAAGCATCCCGGGCAACGATGGCGGCAGCCGCTGATGAAGAGGACGGCCCGCATGCCCTCTCCCTCGTTAATCGACTCCGGATAGTATCCGCAAATATTCATAGATGCTTAACGCGATCCCGTACTTCGGCTTGTTTGGCGGCATTGAAGCGGGTCTGATAGTCGCCAGTTAAATAACCTGTAACTCTGCGCAAACGACGGATGTGCACGTCATTCTCATGTGCGTTGCAGGAAGGACAGTTTGTCCCAATTACGCCTTCGTATCCGCAGCTGGAGCAGCGGTCAATCGGATGGTTAATGCTGAAGTAGCTGACCTGTTGTTCTAGTGCATATTTAATGATTTTGATAAAAGCAGATGGATTGCTGCGGGCATTGCCATTTAATTCGACATAAGAAATAGCCCCGGCATTGCAGTATTCATGGAAATGAGCTTCCAAGCTGATCTTCTGAGCAGCACCTAGATCGTAGTATACAGGGATGTGGAAAGAGTTCGTATAATACTCACGGTCAGTTACGCCCGGAATAGAACCCAGTACCTTGCGATCAATCTTGGTGAATTTGCCGGACAGGCCCTCTGCTGGTGTTGCGAACAAGGTAATGTTGAGATTAAGTTCCTCACTTTTAAGGTCGCAATACTCCCGCATGTGACGCACGATAGCCACAGCCTTGGCATGGACTTCCATATCCTCGCCATGGTGTTTGCCGTACATGGCTTTCATGCATTCCGCCATACCGATGAAGCCAAGCGACAGACTACCATGTTTCAGCAGTTCGCCTACAGAGTCTTCAGGAGCGAGATTTTCGCCGCCTTCCCAGACGCCTTCTCGCATCATGAAATCGGATGCTTTAGCTTTTTGCGCGCTTTGGATGTGGAACCGATGAAGCAGTCCTTCCAGCGCAATATCCATATAGTGGTTTAGATCCTCATAGAAGCCAGCTTCATCTGCGACGGTACGTCGGCCTGTTACTGTGCCGTGTGCCAGACCGAGCCGAACCAGATTCAGTGTATTAAAGGAAAGGTTGCCCTTCCCGGAGCAATGATTACGCCCAAAACGGTCACCGAGCACTCGGGTGCGGCAGCCCATTGTAGCAAATTCCGTATCAGGATCACTTGGATCATAATACTGCAAGTTGAGCGGAGCGTCCAGATTAGCGAAGTTCGGATATAGTCTGCGTGCAGAACATTCCGCCGCTTTTAGGAACAATTCATAGTTAGGATCGCCTTGCTGTTGATTGACTCCTTGCTTGCATTTGAAGATTTGAATCGGGAACACAGGTGTTTCTCCGCTGCCAAGTCCGTTCATCGTTGCTGTTAGCAGGGAGCTGATCACAAGCTGACCTTCTGGTGAAGTACAAGTACCATAATTGATGCTGGTAAACGGAATTTGCCCACCGGACCGGCTGGACATGGTGTTGAGATTATGTACCATACTTTCAGCCGCTTGCAGGGTTTCGATTTCGGTTTCCTTTAGTGCAAAACGGAACGCTTTTGGATATAACTCCGCCAGATCGGTACGGCTCATTGTAATCTCGCCCAAAGATTCATTAGCTTGTCCCTCATCAAAATAATCCAGACCCTTGCGGAACAGCTTAGCGAAGGATTTGGTTACATAAGGTGCCAGATCATAGTCGAGCTTATTGGCGGATACGCCGCCATATTGAGCGTTTTGCTGGGATTGAAAAATAATTGCTACCAGTGACATAGCTGTCATTATGGAGTTCGGAGGACGTACACTGCCATTGCCGGTGTTGAAGCCTTCGCGGAGAAGCTTATCAAACGGGATAAAAATGCAGTTAGTCGTTCCGATTGCGTATTGATCCAGATCATGCACATAGACGACATTGTCATCAATGGCTTGCACTAGTTGCGGCGGCATCGTAAAGTTGCGGGCGTACCATTTTGAATATTCACTGCCGAACTTGCTCATTTTACCGGAGAAACTCTCTCCGTTCAAATTGGCATTCTCGCGCAGCAAGTCCAAATCCCGGCTGTCGATAATATCGCGTCCTAAATCAATGAGCTCTTCTAAAAGAACTTCTCGTGCATTTGTTGTACCGTTAAATTGTCTCTCCAACAACGTCATTGTATAGCTCTCCTCTCAGTCTATCGTCCTATCATTAAGAAGTGGGGCCGCGTAAGCGGCCGTATATTCATTGTGATCTCATAAAAAAAGCATCCTCTAGCGAGGATGGCAGAAAATGCCCGATGCGTTATGTAAATATCCACACAGATATTTGCAGTGGTCTCTAAGAAGATGACCGCATGCGGACACCGTTCCTGTTCCTCGCAGGCACTCATAGTTGGTGTCGTCGAAACAGGCAGGTCTCCTGGCTTCCGTAGGACCTCTCAGCGCCTTCCCAAGGGGGCTCTTACCCCTCAGTGGCTTTTGCCAGGAGATCTGCCCATCTTAAGCTTCTAAAAGCTTGTAAGGGGCATCCGGTTACAGTGGCGGGACCGCAACGGATTTTCACCGTACTTCCCTATTAAGCTCTAATTCCGATAAAGGATTAAAGCGCCTGTCTCCACTATATTTTGTTGTCGTTAGATAAAAATAACCCAAGATGTTGTGTTTGTAAACAGTTTTTTAGAAAACCCGCGCGGGGAGCGGGTTCTTCAAAAGTACTCCACAAATGATCCACAGGCTGTCCATAAGTAATCCACAATTGATCCACAGGCATATGAAAAATGATTCATAAATTGTCCGAAAAAATGCCACAAAGAGTCCATAAATGTAGTGCAGATGACCCTAGAATACATGTAAGAAAAAATACTTGTGGCGAAAGTCATATTTCGGAGAATTTTTTAGGGAAAAAGAAGGGGCATAATAAAGCTGAGATCATTTGTGGGAGAGGGGAGGAGTTGTTACAATAGAAGGAGACGCATATTATAAAATTCCGAGGAGGCATTCTCATGCCTATTGCTGAAGTAACCGTTATTCCGATTGGAACAGGCAGTACGAGCCTTAGCAGCTATGTTGCGGATATGCAGCGAGTGCTGAAGACGGTAGAAGGGATTACTTATGAGCTTACATCCATGGGTACAATCATCGAGGGGCCTCTTCAGCGTATTTTTGCTGCAGTCGAAGCGCTGCACGAGTCTCCTTTTGCCGCAGGTGCAGAGCGTGTCTCTACTTCACTTAAAATAGACGACCGCCGCGATAAACCCTCCACTAGCCGTGGAAAGCTGGAGTCTGTGGAGCGTAAACTACAGGTGGAATAGCAGTTCGGGAGAGTAGGGAAATAGGGAGAAACAGGCTTGCGTTTCTGGCTGAAAGTTGTATAATGTTTTTTGTTTGACAGAAAAATCAGCCTTAAGCTGGTGTAGCTCAGGGGTAGAGCAACGCACTCGTAATGCGTAGGCCGGGGGTTCAATTCCCTTCACCAGCATTCTTAACAATTCAATCATGGCGCGGCCTTCCGGGATTTCGGGGACCGTGCTTTTTTATGGAGTAAACCGATCTTCTAACCTTTACTCAAGTAAAGTGGTTATTTCGGCCTTTTCCTGCACTTCATGGCGGGTTCCTAAGGTGGAGTCACCGATGCTCCGGAGGACGGCTTCTTGCAGGTTTGGCAGGACATGAGAGCAGGCTTCGGAGCTCAAATTCAATATCTGTCAAAACGCTATAAGCATCTACTCGACCGAAAAAGAAAAGTAAAGTTTGTCTAAGCAGGTGGATAATCAAAAGAAGCCGGGGCTCCCTTTTTCAGGAGAGCATCGGCTCCTTTGATTTGATTACTTGTGATTACCTTGCACAGGGGGATTGACCGGAGCTCCGTTGGTCGATACGCCTACGCCATCTGAATACACCATTTTGCCGCCGTAATATCCGGTTCCCAGCACAAGTCCGCAGGAAGTAAGCGAGACGACCAAGTACAGCACCAGTGGAACTTTTTTAAAAGTATGTTTGCCCTTCCAGTACATCAGCAATCTCCATACAACGATCAGAGAAACTACCCAAGCGGTTAAGGTGGCGAGCATCTCGTGGGGCTCTATGAATGAAGTCACACCGCGGGCATCATCATCTGGTCCGGTCGCTATTGCGACCCAGGATCCCGCTGCAGCAAGAAGCCACATCCATAACCCACCTGCAGGATTCAAAGAACGTTTTTTCAGGGCCACCACCAAATCATGCCCAAATCCGATGATGATCAGAGCGATAGGGAAATGTACGACAATGGGATGGATGTGGTTAAAGACTTCAGTAAACATAGTAAAACCTCCATTTTTCAAAGTGGTTGCCTAAGGATTCGTTGTGTTTCAGGAAGGATAACCGTGAAGGTACTTCCTTGATGGAGGGTGCTGGTTACCACGATTCTGCCGCCGTGCCTGCTGACGATCTCATAGGCGATAGCCAGTCCCAGTCCGGTGCCGCCATGTTCCCTTGTGCGGGCTTGATCTACCCGGTAGAACCGTTCGAATAAGTGGGGAAGATCCTCCTCGGGAATCCCGCAGCCCGTATCCTGAATGATTACATTCGCAGTGCCGTTGTCATTCCGGGTAATCCCCAGTATGACTGTGCCTCCCTCCGCAGAGTATTTAATGGCATTATCCAAAAGAATATACAGCAACTGATCAATCTGTTCGCTGTCCCCGATGCAGGTGAAGGCTTCTTTAAGATTCCCTATGTTCAGCTGCAACTGAATCTTTTTCTCTTGTGCTACTAATTGCATTCTGGCGGCAGCGAACGAAAGGGAGTGCTGCAGATCGAAAGCTTCCTGCCTCAGAGGTGGCAGAGGCGAATCATTTCTGGCCAGCTTAAGCAGCTGTCCGGTCAGGCGGGTCATGCGCTGTATTTCTTCCTTCATATCCTGAAGCACGGCCTGATGGATCGGTGGTAGCTTATGGCGTTCCTCCTCCAGAATATCCACGGACAGCTGCAGCACGCTTAAGGGTGTCCTCAACTCATGGGAGGCATAGGCCGTGAATTTTTGCTGCCGTGTAAACGCATGGTTGATGGGAATCATGGCCTTTCCAGCCAATATATATCCTACAACTGTAGCTGCCGCAAGCAGGATAATGGTGATCGCAATGAGGAGCATTTCCATCTCCTTAAGTAGGTCTGCCTGCTTTGTAATATCCTCACCCAGCAGGAGAATATGATTTTTCCGGTCGCCGACCGTCTTGCGCAATACCGCATAAATCGTCTTTTTGTTACCGGAATCCTTTGTTAAATATAAGAATGGTGTATTGCTATGAGCATCCAACTGCTGCTGATAGGACGGCAGCAGCAGCGGGTTGTCTCCCGCAGGTGACTGGACTGTGATTGTCCACAAGGAGTCTGTTATGACAGCGAACTGGTCGCTTTGCAGATACTCCCATTCCATTCTGTGGGTGACCGCCTGCCGTTGTTCACGAATTTCCTCTGCGTCCTGCGCCTGCGGCGATTTATTGAGCCACTCATCCAATGCTTTTTGCCCGGCAGATTCCAGATTATGTCTCTGATCCCTGTGCATCACATCCGTCAGTACCCAATAGAAGGAAGCCGCCATGATGAGTAGAATTAATCCAATCATGGTACTGTAAAAGATGGTTAATTGCCTGCGGGTATTAGGTATCATCATGGTCAACTCCGTTATCTATTAAACGATAACCTCTTCCGTGGACACTCCTAATCAGCCTCACAGAGAAGGGCTCGTCGACTTTTTTTCGCAGCAGCTTGATGACGGCATCGACCGCATTCAGAGTCACATCAGCCTCATTGCCCCACACATAATTGAGTATACGTTCTCTGGAGAGCACGGCATTGGGATGGCGTACAAGAAACTCCAGCAGTTGGAACTCGCGTTTGGTCAGTGTTAAGGGAACGCCGTCACGCTCTGCTTCCTGCGTGTCGGGATTGAGCCGAAGACCATTGACCTCATACTTTGTGGTATATCCCCGGGTTTGCTTTCTGCGGTCCAGGGAAGTAATTCGGGCTAATAGTTCTTCGAAAGCGAAGGGCTTGATCATATAATCATCCGCCCCTGTCAGAAGTCCGCTGACGCGATCCTCAATCTCGCCTCGTGCAGTCAGCATCAGAATGGCCGTGTTGTCATTCAGACTCCGCTGCTGCCGGCATAACTCAAGACCGGTTTTGCCGGGAAGCATCCAGTCCAGAATATACAGATCAAACTCCGCAGTGGAAAACAACAGTTCCGCCTCTTCCGAATTGCGGGCCCATTGCGTCAGATGTCCTGCAAGCTTAAGCTTGTGCTGGATCATGTATCCAAGCTTAGCGTCGTCTTCTACTAAAAGAATGTGCATGATGTCCTGCTTTCTTGTCCTAATATGTTTGGATTATGCAGTCCCGATAGTCATGCTTTGTGGAGGCCTAGTGGTAGTATAAAGTACCAGGATAACTTAAATAGAAATTATCACGAGATCAGCTGAAATACTAGAATTACCAGAAAAGCACAAACAAAATCAAGGAACGTATTCCATAACCTATCTTCAGCGTCTGGGCCAGCAGTTCACCGGCAGTCGCTCCTAATGTCGTGGTGTTAATTTTCATATCGCCCACTTCGGTTATATCATCCTTAAGACACATTATAGCCATTAAAAATGAAAAAATAATGAAATAATACTCATGAGTTAAGCCTAAATAGCTGGATATAGAAGATGCTAAGTCCAAGGTTATTAAAGGAAGTTCTAATTTGAATCTGTCAATAGCATGGAGTTTTCTTCCCTCAAAACAATTTTTGGTTCAATTACAATAGTTCCCTCACTATAGCGAGGAACTGGATTTTCTTATGTTAAGTAATACAGCTACTTCACAAATACTCTGTATAGTTCCAGTGGGGAGGCGCGTTCGAGGAGCATTGCGATGCCAGTTTTTCTTCTAGCAAAACTTCTAACCAATCTTCTAATAACAAGCAAATATCAACAAAACCATAGAAGTAACAATATGCAAAAATATCGCTATTTACTAGCCAACAACTCCCAGTAAAACCTTATGCTACTACTGGTTCGCACTCGTAATACGTAGGCCGGGGGTTCAATTCTCTTTACCAGCATTCTTACAATGCTTATACAGCGCGGTATTCCGGGAATTCGGAGACCGGGCTTTTCTGTATCTTCCAGATGGATTGAAGGGATGGTTATGATGCGGTGTTTAACGATACGACAGCCTTGGGCAATGTTGATTGCTCTTGGTGAAAAACAGTTCGAAACTCGGTCATGGAGAATAACCTACCGTGGAGAGTTAGGGATCATGCCGGGATGGTCAGCTCACGGGGTGTTATGAGGTTACACCGGAGGTGGACCTAAGGGAATGGATAAAGGGGTATGAATATGATTTTGGTGACTATAGTGAAGGACGTTTTGCTTGAAAGCTTGAGGATGTTCTTCCGCTGAGTTTTCCTATCCCGGCTAAAGGTAGATTAAGCTTGTGGGAGCATCCAGATCTAGCCTAAGCGACGAATTGAAGTTTTTAATGTAATTTTCATGTGACCATCATCTTATTTTCAGGTTCAAGGTATATATTGAAGACACCAAACACCCCCCAGTGTTTTGTGGTATAAATCTCTCGGGTCTTGCCAACTCCCATGGTAAGGCCTATTTTTTTGTTCGCTAATTAAATGGGGGAGGGGGGCAGCTTCTTCGCTACTTCACTTAATCTGATACTGCTCTTCATAGCTCTTAAAAGATGAAATATCCAGACCGAGATATCTGCGCATATGAATGGCAGCTTGGGCAGCGACAATGTCGTTTAACAGCAGCATTCGTTCATGGTATCCACGACATATAAATTTGGCCTCTATCCCCGTGTTAAGTCTGTTCTGCTCATAAACCTTGATTCCCCTTTTTCTCATCTCTGAACGAACATCTCTTAGATCTGTTGTAGCAACTGCTGCGGCTGTTTCAAGAACCTCCAAATAGGGGGTGGGTGTTCGTAAATGTGCAGATAGAATGGCGGAATCCCGTTCGAAAGCTGATAAAATCATCGGAAGCAATAAATAAGATTTCACCAGCATGTTGTCCCTGCTTTCAGCTCTATGCATAAATCTCATCACCTCTAATGGGAACGTATATTCGTATTCTACCCCGATATTCCAAAAATAATCAATGGTATTTCTAAACAGCTAGTCCAATGTGATTGAATTCACAACTAAATTAGAAAGAATAAAATATATTAAAATTGTAATAATAAAAAATAATGCTTCAGACTTATATAAAGGGAGAATTAGGATGAAAGAAGAAGGAAGTCTCCGCCGTGGAATGGTATTTGGTTTGATTCTAAGTATTCCATTATGGATATCGATATTAGGTTGGATAAAGTTACTTTAAAATTGAAGGAAAACCTTTGTGTGAAGCGCCTTTAGGCGCTTTTTTTGTGCTTGCTTACGCGTATGAATATCAAAAGGAATTGATTGACAATTGTGGGGATGGAGCGCTAAACTATTATTAGTTCAAAAGTATTAAAAGTCATAGACGATTATTTAATAGGATGCTTAAAATGCTAGTTCTAATCTGCAAGTCAATACATATATTATCATGATAATAGCAAACCGCCTGAAAGGGTGGGACGCAAAGTCCAGGAGTCTAAAGTGTCTTAAATGCGCTATGACCGTCCGACTGCCATGAGAAGGGAATTCCACTTCTTTTTTGGCGGTCTTTTTTTGTTGTTAGGTCCTTTAGAGTTTCTGGTAATTATTCTGATTAAATATAAATCATAGATTTAGGAGGTGTGCTTTTTGAAAAGAAGAATAAAACCGCTGCTTGCACTAGTATTAGCGGGGATATTGACGGTAGGTAGTGGGCTTTCCTCTTTGGGAGCCGGGACTGTTAATGCTAGTTCTACTACACTCGGGATTGCAGGAAACTACAATGTGTTTATCCTAGGGGATGTTACAACCTTTTCGGATACGGAGGGAAGGTTTGCTGCTGGAGGTAATGTTACTTTAACCAACTACAGCGTTGGTGATAGGCTAAGTGCTGCTGAGATCTCCTTCACTGACACACTTGTTGTTGGAGGGAATCTTACTTTCAACAATGGCTCTGTTTACGGGAATATCGTGCACGGGGGAAGTTTTGCAGGTAATGTAACGATTAATAGCGGAGGAACCAGAACTTCGGGAAATCCGATTGACTTTGTGGCCGTAGGCCAGTTTTTGAAGGATAAATCAGCTGAACTAGCAGCAATACAAGCCAATGGAACAACAAAGTATGAATATGGCGGTCTTACATTGACAGGCACAGACCCTGTGGTCAATGTTTTTAATGTTTTAGGAGATAACGTCTCTACTAATCACGGATTCACAATTAATGTTCCTTCCGGCTCTACTGCAATTATTAATATTGATGGTTCAAGCGTAAAAATGAAAAATTTCGCATTCCTACCTAATGGTGCATTGAACAGCAAGAAAATTTTGTTTAACTTTAGTCAAGCCACATATCTTGATATGGCAGGAATAAATGTAATGGGGAGTGTGCTTGCTCCCTACGCTGATGTAGATTTTATTAATGGTCAGGTTAACGGAACATTCGTGGCGGCTTCGCTCACAGGTACTGGTGGTGGCGAATTTCACCACCATCCATACGATGGTGATGATCCAGGAACGACGCCAACACCAACGCCGACCGTGACGCCAACACCAACGCCGACCGTGACGCCAACACCAACG